>NZ_CP118753.2:1741190-2041190 GCF_034480035.2 Methanosphaera sp. ISO3-F5 | reverse complement strand
CTTACGAGTAAAATGAACATCATCTAATACATATTTTCTACAACAATACTTATTAATTTTTTCCAGATAATCAGAAACAAAAGACATGAAACACATAATAAATCACACCAAAAACNAATATAAATAACAAAAACTTGACAATACATCAAATAAAAACTATTAACATATCTAATTACTTAAATAAAACTATATAATAAGTAATATATAAAATTAACTATAATTAATACTTAAAAATAGATATAAATAAAAAACAATTAGTAGTATAAAGTATAATAATATAATATGAAGAATTAAGTAAAAATAAAGTTAAAAATGGTGATTAAATAGAAAAATAAGATATTAAAAAGAAGAAATCCTTAACTTGATAGCATTGAAAAAAAATCAATTTTTTGAAGTTAATATAATAATTACTTCAAACACCCTTATTTTTTAATTTGATAATTGTATTTTACTTATAACACATTAATCATTTAATTATATGAAGCAATAAAGCGGTTAGTTTCATCCAATAAGGTACATTAAACCACTTCATTAATAGTAGCATAATATTGTGTAAATATAGAAAAACATGAAGATAACGAATAAGATTTATAAATGCTTATTGAAAGTAAATAATTCTTGAACCTTATACTTTTATTGAATGTAAAACAAAGATACAATATACTATTAGGTTTCATTTTTTGTATTAAACTATTATTTTTTAGGTTAATGTAATTATCCAATATCTATTTTTGGATGTGAAATCTTGATAATAATTATAAATAAATGTGGTTAAAATGAAGGTCTTATTAAGATATTTTATTAAAACACAGTGGAAGAAAATTGTTCCACTCATCATTTTCCAGTTTATTGCAACATTTTCCCAATTCTACGGAATATATATTGTGGGAAAACTGCTGAATTTATCCCTAAAAGGAAAAGATCTGGAATTCTTGGGCCATTATGAAATAATTCTTATAATTGCGACCCTAGTAACTATACTGGCCATGCTGGCAGTTTATGCAATGTCGATGAACATCTCCTCATCCAGTGCATATAATATTAAAAAAAGAATGTTTCATATATACGCAAATGCACCCCTAGAAGAAATTCATAAGTTCAGAAGCACTAGTTTAATTAGTCATGCAACCAGGGAAGTGTACAATATAAGAAATTTTATTTTTAATGTTCTTACTTATGTATCCATCATCCCATTTGTGTTTTTAGTATTGTACCTGGATATTAGTTATCTGAGTTCCTCCCTAGGAATTATATACCTGATATTAATTGCAATGATCATAATCTTTGTCTATTTCATCCTAAGGTATGCATGTGATAAGTATTTCTGGGTAAAAAGAACATTTGCCAGAATCAATTACTTATTCAAGCAGGGAGCACTGTTAATCGATAACATACTACTGAATAACAAACAACAATATGAACAGGAACAATTCCAAGATGCTATAGAAGCATCATATACTGAAAGTATGCATTATTCTAAAATAACAAGTTATTTCTATCCGTTATTTTTAATAATATTTAATTTGTTCATAGTACTGATGGTACTCTTCACTAGCCAGGAATTAATAGTTGCAAATATGGACATAACAGAATTAGTAATCTTCTTCCAGTTCATACTGTTTACTTTAACAAGCATAAACCTATTACCAGCAATATTCAGTTCACTATCAGTGGCAAATGGAACAGCAAAAAGAATTGAACAAGTACTAGATATTGAATACACAGTTATAGAAAAAGATTATGAATATAAAAACAATAATAATCCGAACATAATTGAATTTAATGATGTGAACTTCAAATATGCAACAGATAATGTTATCAGTGATATGACATTTAATGTTGAAAAAGAATCAACAATAGCAATTGTAGGTAAAATTGCAAGTGGAAAATCAACACTATTATCACTCATACATGGATTATACCCTTGTACCAGTGGTGAAATAAAAATAGACGGTAATACAATTAATCAAATAAAGAGGAAAGACTTAAATAGTAAAATATCAGTTGCAACACAAAAAAATTTCCTGTTTAATGATACAGTAAAAACAAACATTACCCTTAACGATGATTCAATAGACTTAGATGAAATCCGATTATCAGCAGAATTATCCGGTTTAGACAAATATGTTGATGACATAGATGACTTTTTACAGTACCAAGTCAACGAAAAAGGTGCAAATTTATCCACAAGCATAAAAAATAGGCTGAACATAATGCGTTGCCTAGTGAAAAAAGCTGACATATACCTATTCGATAATGTATTCACAACCTATGATGAAAACTCCCAGTACAAAATATTCGAAAAGATTAAAGAACATTTAAAGAATAAAACAATAATTCTTGTAACAGACAACATTGAAATACTCGAAAACATGGATAAGATAATCCTGTTAGATGATGGAAAAATCAGCACTATAGGCACACATTCAGAATTAATAGAAAATTCAGAATATTATAAAAACCTGGTTAACAATGATAAGGGGATGTTATTATGAAGAAACTTGCCGATTATGAGGATTTTATAGATTTTCTAAAGGAACTCTTAAAGCCACATAGCTTACGATTTATAATAATTATCTCATTACTACTAGTTCAATCCGTATGTGCCATTAATTTACCTCGAATACTAGGAAGAATAATAAACATGTTTGGAGAATATACTCCTGGAAGTACAATATTTTTCACACCAAAATTCACAAATCTCATAATTGAGATAACCGTACTTATCCTGATAACATATATTCTTAAAACAGTCATAACATACATGACATATCCAGTAAGTGATAAGATCACATTAGAATTACGTCAAAGAATTGAAAAGAAAGTTCAGAAAATAAATTACAAGTACTTAAATGACACCCCATCCGGAGAAGTAATGACAAGAATCAATCATGATGCAATGATCATACGAGGCTTTATAGGTGTTAAACTATCAACAATACTCTCTAAAATATTGTTACTAATAATGGCTGTAGTGATGATGCTAATCATCGACTGGGAATTAACCAAATGGTACCTGTTAATAATGGCCGTGACACTTATATTAATAGCCCTAATCAACAAGTATGCTATAGATTACGTGAAGGAATCACGAGAGTATATGAGTAAACAAATATCCATAATAGGAGATACTTACCTGAACAAAACGGTTGTGAACACAAATGATAATAAAGGCTATTGTGAAGAAAAATTCGACCAGATAAACAAGCTAGATAAAAAAGCATATAATAACACAACCAAAAAAATGATTATATTAGAACCAATAACATTATTCATGTCTAACCTGGTATACATTCTAATATATGTAATTGCAATAAGCATGTTATTTGATAAAACAATACAACTTGAAATCGTGCTGGAATTAATATTATACGGACAGATTATTATAAATCAACTTAAATACTTCGGAAAAACTATACGAGAAGTACAAGTAGCATATACTAGCTTCCTAAAAATCTATGAATTACTGCACATACCAGAACAGGAAGAAACATTAGAAAACAAAGAGAACATAACCAAGGGAGAAATAGAATTTAAAAATGTATCATTCAGTTACGATAACAAAAAAGTATTGGATAATTTGAACTTTAAAATAGACGACAAAAGTAAAATATTAATTAAAGGCAAGTTATCAAATGGAAAATCAACCATCATAAACCTATTAACTAAGCTATATGAAATAGATTCAGGTGAAATACTAATAGATGGTAAAAATATAAACACTATACCTCAAAAGAATATCATGGATTCATGCACAATCCTGTCCGAACATAATCAACTATATAAGGCAAGTGTCGAAGAAAACATAGCCTATTCAACAGATAATATAAGTCACGAAGACATAGTTAAAGCAGCAAAAGAAGTAGGAAGCCATGAATTCATAATGAAACTACCAGAACAGTATGATACAATAATATCCGATGAAAACAATAACCTCAGTCAGGGTGAACGTGAACTAATACTCCTGACAAGAGCATATGTTAAAGAATCAAAGATACTGATAATAGATAATGCTGTTACAAATATGGATAGGATAACTAAACAAAAAGTTCTTCAAAGTTTAAGAAAACTTATGCAAAACAAGACAACCATAATACTAACTGATGAAATTCAGTGCGAATATGATAATGTAATCCAATTATAAGATATTGATGGATAAAATAAGACTTGAATGTTGTCATATGTAGTACTACCTATTAGTACTACTATGTCTAACACAATCACCACCACCACCCCTTTTCAAGATCATATAGAAAAAAATTAATGTTCCACCCTTTAGTATTCAATACTAATTGTAAATGGGAAAAAAATAACTATTTTTATTGTAATAACAATATTTTTCTAATGAATTTCTAGAAAATAAAATTTTATTAAAATGTTTAACAAATATACAAACATACAAGTTTCATATTAAATAATATGACAAATATTTCTTTTTATATTAAAATACAATCAAATATGATTATTTTTATTGGAAATAATGAAACTTAATAAAAACAATTAAATTATAAAATAAAGTGTTAAAATGAAGATGTTATTAAAATATTTTTTAAAAACTCAGTGGAAGAAAATTATTCCACTCATCATTTTCCAGTTTATTGCAACAAGTTCCCAGTTCTACGGAATATATCTTGTGGGAAAAATACTTAATTTAGCCCTAAAAGGAAAAAATCTGGAATTATTGGGCAAAAATGAAATAATTCTGATAGTGGCAACCATAATAACTATACTGGCCTTATTAGCAGTTTATTATATTGCAGTGAACATAGCATCATCTACAGGATACAATATCAGAAAAAGATTGTTTCACGTATATGCTAATGCACCTATCGGAGAAATTCAGAAGTTTAAAAGCACTGGATTGATGAGTCGTACTACCAGGGGAATGTTTACTATGAGAAACTTCATATTTAACGTTCTTGGTTTTTCATCACTTATTCCCTTCGTATTTCTAATAATGTACCTAGAACTTAATTATATGAGTTCTTTCCTGGGAACTGTATACCTGATTTTAATGGCAATGCTGCTAGTCTTTGTTTATATAATAGTAAGGTACGCATGTGATCATTATTTCGGACTTAAAAAAACATTTGCAGGCATTAATTTCCTGTTTAGACAAGGAGCATTAATGTTTGATAATGTACGGTTGAATAACAAACAAAAATATGAAAAAGAAGCATTTCAGGGTGCTATAGAAACATCATATAATACTAGTCTGAATTATTCTAAAAGAACAAGTTATTTCTATCCATTATTTTTAATAATATTTAATTTGTTCATTGTGGTGATGATAATATTCACCACCCGTGAAGTAATTAGCGTACGGATGGATATGTTGGAAGTAGTGATCTTTTTCCAGTGGGTACTGTTTACTTTAGGCAGTATAAAAACGTTACCAACCATATTTAACTCATTAACAAAAGTAAATGGAACATCAAAAAGAATTGAAGAAGTATTAATTCTTGAAGATATGCTGGAAGAAGAGGATTATGAATTTAAAAACAATGATAATCAGAACATAATCGAATTTAATGATGTAAGCTTCAAATATGGAACAGAGGATGTTATCAGTGATATGACATTTAATGTTGAAAAAGAATCTACAATAGCAATTGTAGGTAAAACTGCAAGTGGAAAATCAACAGTTTTATCACTTTTAAACGGATTATATCCATGTACCAATGGTGAAATAAAGATAGATGGTAATGATATTAATCAAATTAAAAGCAAAGACTTAAAAAGTAAATTATCATTTGCAACACAAAAAAGTTTCCTTTTTAATGATACAGTGAAAACAAACATTACCCTAAATAATGATTCGATCAATACGGATGAAATCCATTTATCAGCAGAATTATCCGGTTTAGATGAATGTGTTGATGACATAGATGACTTTTTAGAATTTAAAGTCAATGAAAAAGGTGTGAATTTATCCACAAGCATAAAAAGTAGGCTGAACATAATGCGTTGCCTAGTGAAAAAGGCTGACATATACCTATTTGATAATGTGTTCAATACCTATGATAAAAATTCACAGTACAAGATGTTCAAAAAGATTAAGGAACATTTAAAGAATAAGACAATAATTCTTGTAACAGACAACATTGAAATACTCGAAAACATGGATAAAATAATACTATTGGATGATGGAAAAATTAGTACTATAGGCACACATTCAGAATTAATAGAAAATTCAGAATATTATAAAAACCTGGTTAATACAGATAAGGGGATGTTATTATGAAGAAACCTGCAGATTATTATGATTTTATACATTTCTTAGAGAAACTATTAAAGCCACATAGTCTACGATTTATAATAATCACCACATTAGTACTAATATACTCATTAAGTGCCATTTACTTGCCTAAAATATTAGGAAAAGTAATTAACATGTTTGGAGATTATAAGGTTGGAAGTACAATATTTTTCTCATCAAAATTTACTAATCTACTAATTGAGGCAACCGTACTTATCCTGATAACGTATATTCTTAAAATAGTTATTACGTACATAACCTATCCTGTAAGTGATAAGATTACATTAGATTTACGTGAAAGAATTGATAAAAAAGTTCACAGCATTAACTACAAATACCTGAATGACACCAATTCAGGAGAAATTATGTCTAGAATCAACCATGATACTCTTGTCATACGGGGATTTGTTGGTGTTAAATTATCAACAATAATCTCTAAAATGCTGTTATTAATACTGGCAGTATTTATGATGTTAATGCTTGACTGGGAATTAACCAAATGGTACCTGTTAATAATGATAGTGAGCTTCATATTTATTGCACTAATCAACAAGTATGCTATAGATTACATGAAGGAATCACGAGAATACATGGGTAAAATGATATCCGTAATAGGAGATACGCTCCTGAACAAAACAGTAGTAAACAAGGATGACAATAACAGTTATAGTGAAGACAGATTTGACAAACTAAACCTCCTAGATAAAAAAGCTTTCAGTAACGCAACTACCAGAGCAGTACTTATTGAACCAATATCCTTATTAATGTCTAACCTCGTCTACATCATAATATACGTAATTGCTATAATCATGTTATTTGATAAAACAATAACACTTAATATTGTGCTAGAATTAATATTATATGGACAGATAATCATTAACCAACTTAAATACTTTGGAAAAACATTACGGGAAGTACAGACAGCATATTCCAGCTTCATAAAAATATATGATTTTCTGCATGAACCTGACGAAGAAGAAAATATCGAAAAAGTTGAAAACATATCCCATGGAGAAATCGAATTCAAGAACGTTTCATTCAGTTATGATGACAAGAAAATATTGGATAATGTGAACTTTAAAATAGGTGACAAAACTAAAACAATAGTTAAAGGTAAAGTATCTAGTGGAAAATCAACCATCACAAACCTGTTAACAAAGTTCTATGAAATAGACTCAGGTGAAATACTATTAGATGGCAAGAACATAACCAATATACCACAAAAGAACATAATAGAGTCCTGCACAATACTATCAGAAAATAATCAGTTATATACTGCTAGTGTCATGGAAAACATAGCCTATTCAACAGACAATATAAGTCACGAAGACATAGTTAAAGCAGCAAAAGAAGTAGGAAGCCATGAATTCATAATGAAACTACCAGAACAGTATGATACTATAATATCCGATGAAAACAATAACCTCAGTCGGGGCGAACGTGAACTAATACTCCTGACAAGAGCTTATGTTAAAGAATCAAAGATACTTATAATAGATAATGTCATGTCAAACATAGACAATATAACAAAACAAAAAGCCATTCAAAGTTTAAGAAAACTTATGCAAAACAAGACAACCATAATACTAACTGATGAAATACAATGCGAATACGATAATATAATCCAAATATAACATTATGATAATTAAAAACTTTTATTATGTTTTGATATATTTTGAGGAGATGTTCCAAAAACTTCTGCAACAACTTATTGTTATGTATGTTGTATCTGTATTTTTCATATGATATATGGATGATGATGATTTGTTAGTTGTTAATTGGTCTTTTTAATTGTTATGGTGTTGGTATTCCATGATGAGGGCTGCTTCTCCATCACTGTAGTAGTTGTCTTCTTCGCTGATTGCTGTGAAGCCGTGTTTGATGTAGAAGTTTATTGCTTTTATGTTTGATTTTCTGACTTCTAGTTGTACTTTGGTGATTCCATTGTATTTTAATACTTTTAGGCTTTTGTCCAGGAGTAATGAGCCTACACTCATGTTTCTAAAGTTGGAATTTACTGCTATGGCTATTATGTGTCCTATGCCTTCATGTATCCAGAAAATATTGTATCCTACTACTCGTTTTCCTACTTCTGCTACGATGAATCCTGCTCCTCTTTCATGTAAGTTGATTAGTACGTCAATTGGGTATGGGTCGGGAAATGCTTCGTATTCTATTGTTAGAACATCGTCCAAGTCTGTAGGTTTAAATTCTCTGATAATCATAAATTCACTATCTTATTATTTTTTTTCTATTATTTTACTTTTTTATTTTAATAAAATTAATATTTTATCAATTAATGTATATTATGAAAAAATTTTAGTTACTATGAAAACAATAATAATTATTATATGATAAATTAAGAATTCTAGAGTGAAATTATAATGAGTAACCTATGGACTAGTTTTACTGATTACATTATAAATAATTATAGAGATAGTGAAAAGATTGTTGAAGTAGGTGTTGGACGAGTACTTGAGCCAAGTAATATTCTTAAAAAAGAATTACCTACGTGTAACATTGAACTTGTCGATATTTATCCGGCAAATGAAAGTGTAGTAATGGATGATATTACTGATCCGGAAGATTATATCTATGAAGGTGCTGACTTAATATATGCTGTGAGGCCTCCGGAGGAGTTACAGAACTCCATATTTAATTTAGGTGTTAGGTATGATGCGGATATTATTATCAAACCTTTATTTACTGAAGAGATCAGTTATAATTTACAGAATAAATTAAAGCTCGTGAATTATAAGAGAAGTGTTTTTTATGAGTATAAGAGGAAATAAAGTATGACAGATGATGAGAACAATATAGATAATATTTTAGCCGAATATGACACTACCCTTAATGGTTTAACAAGTGCAGAAGCTGAGAAGAGAATTGGTACTTATGGGAAGAATACGCTGATTGAAAAGGAAAAAGAAAGTGAGTTGAAAAAGTTTTTACTGCAGTTCACTGAACCTTTAACCATATTATTAATTATAGCGGGAGTAATTTCTTTACTTATCAATGATGTTATTGATGCTGGAGTAATATTCTTTGTTGTGATATTGAATGCTGTGATGGGGTATCATCAGGAAAACAAGGCAGAAAATGCTATGGAAAAATTGAAGTCAATGTCTTCTAAGACGAGTATCATTGTAAGAGATGGTAAGAAAGAGGAAATTGATGTTGCTAACATTACTGTAGGTGATATTGTTGTTCTTGAAGAGGGAGATAATGTTCCTGCAGATTTAAAGTTAATTGAAACTTATAATTGTAAGGTGGATGAATCCTCTTTAACTGGTGAATCATTACCTGTTACTAAGGATACTGGTGAAGAAAACCGTGCTTACATGAATACTACTGTGTCTAAGGGAAGAGCTTTGGGTGTTGTGTCAAGTATTGGTATGCAGACTAAGATGGGTGAGATTGCCTCAATGATTCAGGAGGAGAGCGATAAGACTCCTCTTGAAATTAAGATAGAAACTCTTAGTAAGACTCTGAGCCTGTTTTCTGTGATTATTTGTATCTTAATATTTGTTCTTGAGATGATGCAGGGTATTCCTATTGCTAACACTTTCATGACTGCTGTTAGTTTGGCTGTGGCTGCTATTCCTGAAGGTTTGCCTGCAATCCTGACTTTAACCCTTGCTATGGGTATGCAGAAGATGGCTGGAAATAAGGCTATTATCAGGAAATTGTTGGCTGTTGAAACTTTAGGTTCATGTAGTGTGATTTGTAGTGATAAAACTGGTACTCTTACTATGAACCAGTTAACTGTTACTGATGATTACACATATAATAAGGGTATGACTTGTACTATTGGTCAATTATGTAATAATGCTAAGATTAGTAAGGATAATAGGTTAGGTGATCCTACTGATATTTCAATATTAGATTATAGTTTGAAAAATTATTCGGAAGTTGTTAATGAACGCTTATATGAAATTCCTTTGGACAGTTCCAGGAAGAGAATGACTACTGTTAATCGTATTGATTCGGAGGAGTATGTTCTTGTTAAGGGTGCTCCGGAGATTCTTTTAGAAAAATGTGAGTTCATTGATGATGATGGCAGTATCCGGTTAATGTGTCAGGAAGATGTTGAAAAGATTAAGAGTATTGTATCAGAGTTCACCTCTAATGCTTTGAGGGTTATATTGTTTGCTTATAAGAAGGTTGATGATTATACTAGTCATTCTATTAATGATTTGGAGAATAATCTTATCATTACGGGAATTGTTGGTATGATGGATCCTCCAAGAGAGGGTGTTAAAGATGCAATTCATACTTGTAAAAATGCGGGTATAACTGTTAAAATGATTACTGGTGATCATAAGAATACTGCATCTGCTATTGCAAAATTAGTTGATATTGATAATTATGAGAATGTTTTAACTGGTCCTGAGATTGAGAAGCTTTCTAGTGAAGAGCTTAGGGAGGCTGTTAAGGTTACTAATGTTTATGCTAGGGTTTTCCCTGAACAGAAGGTTAAGATTGTTAAGGCTTTGAAAAGTAATGATGAGATTGTTTCGATGACTGGTGATGGTGTGAATGATGCACCGGCATTGAATATTGCTAATATTGGGGTGAGTATGGGTTCTGGTACTGATGTTGCTAAGGAATCTAGTGATATGATTCTTGAGGATGATAATTTTTCAACTATCATTTATGCTATTAAAGAGGGTAGAACTATTTACTCTAATATTAAGCGGTTTATTAAGTTTCAGTTGTCTACAAATATTGCTGCTATTCTAACAATTCTTGTTTCGTCGGTGCTTGTTGTGCCTCTTCCTTTTAATCCTGTGCAGTTGTTATGGATTAATATTATTATGGATGGTCCGCCTGCTCAGTCTTTAGGTGTTGAGGGCAGTGATAGGGATATTATGAATATTCCGCCTAGTGATGAGAATATTTTATCAAGGGATAACTTGTTGCATATTTCTTTGATTGGTATGGTTATGGCAGTTGGTACTATTGGATTGTATTTGTATGAATTGTCTGCTGGTACTCCTCAATTGCTTGCTAGTAGTATAGCTTTTTGTGTGTTTGTTATGTATCAGTTGTTTAATGTGTTTAATTGCAGGTCTAATAGTGCTAAGAGTAATAGGACTTTGATAGTTGCTGTGTTTGCTTCATTTATTTTGCAGTTATGTGCTATTTATGTGCCGTTGCTTCAAAGTATTTTCCATACTACAAGTATTCCTTTAGAAAGTTGGTTGTTAATAATTTTAGTTTCTTTAACTATCTTTGTTGCTGAGAAGATTATTAGAAAATTTGAAAATTCTATTATCTAGTTTTTTCATTTTTCTATTATTATTGATTCTATTTCTTCGTCGTCTATGAAGGATATTTGTTTATTCTTTAATTTTTTTTCGTTTTTTATTTTTATTATTATTTCATCTTCTTTTATGTTCCAAATTAGTTTATCGTCTGTTTTTATGTTTAGGGTGTTGTATATCTCTTTTGGTATTTTTATTTGGTATTCTTCTTGTATTTTTGTTTCTATCATGTTTTATCACTAATAGTAGTATAAATGTTTAAGTATATTAAGTTATATTCAAAAATTCTTGAATTAAATATTATGTTTTTGAATTTCTCTTGGTTTGTGTGTTTTAATTTTATTATTATTGTTTTTCAAATTTGTTTAACAAAAATAGTATTAATAATATTGAATAGAAAAAGTAATAGATATATTAAGGAATTCCGTGGAGGATAATAAGATGAGATATATTGTGATGTCTGGTACATCTGATGCAACAAAAGTTATAGAATTTTTAAGTCAAGACGCAAATAATTACATTTTAGCTACAACAGTCACAGACTATGGTGGAAAAATAGCAGAATCTGCAGGTGCAAGTGAAGTTATATCACATGCATTGAAAGAGGAAGATTTCATAGAAGTCATTAAAGAAAAACAAATAAACACACTAATTGATGCAACACACCCATTCGCAGCAGTAGCAACAGAAACAGCCATAGAAAGCTGTGAAAAAAGTGGAATCCGATACATAAGATACGAAAGAGCATCAACAATACTACCAGAATCAGACCTAATACACTACGTAGACTCATTCCCAGAAGGAGCAAACAAAGCCAAAGAACTACTAGGCACAGAAAAGAAACTAATGCACCTAGCAGGAGTACTGAACCTACATACAATCACAGAAACACTAAAACCAGAACAAGTAGTGCCAAGAGTACTACCAAACAATTTCAGCATATCAAAAACACAGGAAACAGGCGTACCCGCAAGCAATATCATTGCAATGCAAGGAACATATTCCAAAGAATTCAATATGGCAATCATGAAAGAATACGATATTAGTGCAATAATCACCAAAGAAAGCGGAGAAAGTGGCGGTACAGAAAACAAAATAAGTGCAGCACTAGAATTAGGCATCCCCGTAATAATAATTACAAGACCAAAAGTAGAAAAACTAGATAAACATACAATGGTACGTTCTATCGAAGAACTATCAGAAATAATATAGAAATAGTAACTGATTATAACTGGTGGGAGTTTATATAAAAGTAGCCTCAGTTCGCCCATCATTCATCATCAGTTCAGAGCTCATAGGGTTCATCATTGGCCACCCATCTAATTAAAAGAGAAAAAAGGAAAAATGTACCTAATTATACATTACTCCAGACTCTTTCAATTCATTATTTTTATTTTTATTCATTACCTTATCCACTGCATCTTCAAAGTTTTTAGCAGATACACTGTAATGTTCTTCCCTTATAGCAAACATACCTGCCTCGGTACATATGGATTTAAGATCTGCACCAGAAGCTGATTTTGCATTAGCTGCTATAAGACTTAAATCAACATCATCATCTAATGTCATGTCCTTAGTATGTATTTTAAGGATTTCAAGTTTTCCTTCATCATCAGGTACTGGAACTTCTATGATACGATCAAATCTTCCAGGACGTACAAGTGCAGGGTCTAATATGTCAGGCCTGTTGGTTGCAGCAATAATTCCAACATTTCCCCTGGATTCAAATCCGTCCATTTCAGCAAGTAACTGCATGAGAGTTCTTTGAACTTCACGGTCACCACTAGTGGAACCTTGTAATCTTTTTGCTGCAATTGCATCAATTTCATCTATGAAGATTATTGCAGGAGCTTTTTCCTTAGCTAATTCAAATACTCCCCGTACTAGACGTGAACCTTCACCGATGTATTTTTTAACAAACTCTGATGCAACTATCTTTATGAATGTTGCATTGGTTTCATGGGCCACTGCTTTTGCAAGTAATGTTTTTCCTGTTCCTGGTGGTCCATAGAATAATACACCTTTAGGTGGTGTGATACCCACTTCTTCAAATATCTTAGGATTTTTAAGTGGAAGTTCTACTGTTTCAATAGTTTCCCTTATTTGATCTTTTAATCCACCAATTTTATCATAAGATATGTCTGGTGCTTCATCAATTTCCATACCAGAAACTAATGGATCTTTTTCTGAGGTTAATATATCCACTATACTGAAGGTTTGCTGATTTAATGCTACCCTTGAACCAATTTCTACCCTGTTAGCATCTTTATCCGCATATTTAAGTAGGAAAGATGGTCCGGTTGTACTTTTTACAACTACCTGATTATCATCTAATATTTCAGATATTGTTGCAATTACGAGTGGTGGAGTCCTGAAACGGCTGATTTCACTTTTTAATGATTTTACTTCACGGTCTAATCTGAGATTTTCATTTTCCAGTAATACTTTATCTTTTTCTAATTTTCTTACTTCCCAGGTTAAGTTACGTTCAATGGTTTCATGTTTATCTAGGAGAGTAGATAATTCCATGTCTTCATTTTCCTGAACATTTGACCCGAATCTTGATTCTTCCATAAATATACCTCCTTTTTCTATTCACCTATCGTTTTTTAGAATCTTATTCTAAACTAATTAGTTTAATTATATGTTTTCTATTAATTTTTGTATATTCTCAATCACTACATTATTATTTTTAGTAACATCTTATTATTAAAGTATTTGCATCACCACCCCAATTTTTTAATAAAAAAAAAATATTTCTTTATCAAATAATTAGTAGGAAATATGAAAAGATTTTTTTAATGATAAAAAACAGAGTATTATATATAAAGAAATCAAGTGAATAAAATGAACTGTGAAATATGTGGAACAGAAATTAAAGGTGAACCTTATAAAACTAAAATTGATAATTCAACAATGGTAACATGTAAAGAATGCTCAAGGTATGGGAAAGTTCAGAGTAAACCTCAACCACCAAAAAGTAAATCACCAAAAAGAAAAGTTGTGAATAATGCACAAAGACAAAATCAGAGAAAAGTTTATTCCAGAAGAAGCAGGGAAGAAGAGTTTGAAATTGTTGAAGATTATGCTCAGATAATTCGTCAGAAAAGAGAAATTAAAGGTTTAACACAGAAGGAATTTGGAGCACAACTTTATGAAAAGGAATCTGTTATACATAAGATTGAACAGGGAAAAATGGTTCCTGACATAAAATTGGCTCGTAAAATTGAAAAGTTGTTAAATGTTACGATAATTGAAAAATTAGACTCCGATGAAAAAGAATTCCAAGATCCTAGACAATTCAGGGAAGCAACTATCGGAGATATTGCTATTATTAAAAGAAAATAAAAATAATAATTTTTAGATCTTTTTTTTACTATTTTTTATTCTTTTTTGATGAATAATAACCATCAAATACTTTTGATTTATTGTAATCATCCATTAATTCCTTGTATTCAGGGTATTCCTCACTGACTACGATTACATGTGCTGGTGGATGAATTTTACGTATTTGCATTATACTATCTGTAGTGTTTTGTTCAACTTTCACCAGGATAGCTAGTTTTATATCATCACGTGGATTTTGTTTAATAACTCTTTTTGTTACATTGTAAACTTTTTCTAAAGAAACTGATTTTGGTTTGCCTATTATGTTTAATTTTGCATGTCTTTCCAGATCTGCTAAACAATTTAAAGCTTTCTTCTTATTCATTGCTCTTATTAAAATTAATGCCATAAAATACACCTGAAAAAAATATTAAATAATAAAAAATAGGGTTGGAAGACTATCGTCTTCTAAAGAATGATTTTATTAAAGAACTTCTAAATAATGCTAATAATATCAATAGAATACCGATAACTGTCTGAATATTTCCTAGTACATCAAATATTTGAGAGTTTATTGGTAAATTCCATTGTGGTGCAGTTCTACCATTTGATACTGGCGTGTAATAAACACCCACTGCTTTAACATTTTCTTTCACATTTAAATCTGAAGTACTTAAATGTTCTACACCTACTATTGTTCCACTGTCTATAGCCCGATTAAGTGATGCAGTTATTTTGACTGGATCATAACCGTTTCTGGTAACTGATGCGGAGACAATATCTTGTGTTGCTTCATATAAACCTCTGTTATCTGAACCATATACTGATACTGATGGATTGTCATTAGATACTGTGATTGCATTTCCTAATGCTTCATAAGCATATATTGTGGTTAGTGGACTTCCATCTACTGGTGAGACTTGGTAATTGTTTGCTTCTGGGAATCCGATACTCCATCCTGTTTGACTCACCTTACTGTATGGTTGATCCATTTCGTAACCAACACCATTTAATTGTTCCGGAGTAAACATGTCCCCTGTGGTGACACCAGAAATTAAGTTAATTGCTCCACCACCATGATTTTCTCCTGAATCTTTTGATACTTCTTCGAATGCTTTTTCTACGATTGTTGTTGCTGGGTATCCATCTCGAATCATTTTACCCATGTTCATAGCAGTTTGTAATCTTACTCTGTCTGCTGTTCCACTTTTTGGGTTTCCTTCAGAGTTACGAAGGTGTATCATTGCACCTCTTGTTCCTGCTGGTATTGATACTACTCCACCACTTGCTGCTTGTACTTTAATATTACTGTTACTGTCTACTGTGACTACGTATACCTGGAAATCTCCTCCTACTGCAATACCCTCTGTAGGATTAACAGCCATTAGACGTATACCATCAAAGCTTTGTGCAACTCCAACTATTTTTTCTAGTGTAGCATTGGCTTGAAGTTGTGTTAGTGCAGTAATAATTGCAGCTATACGTACATCTGATGTACCTTCACCCCCTGATAGGAGTGCTATTTTACGTTCCTGTGAGAATATAAATGTTGACTGGAACATGTTTGCTGCAAATGACTGGCTTCCTGCTGCACACCCGTTAGGGTCTTTTCCTGTAGGATCAGTTATGACTGCTACGTTCATTGTTGCACTAGCTACCGATGAAAACATTATTAAGAGCAACAAGAAAATGGATATTTTCATATATTTTGATTGTCTTGTCATATTATCACCAATAACATCTTATCCTGTCTCTGTGTTTGCTGATGGTGTTGTAGAACCGTTAGCTACTTTAACTTTTATTACTGAGAAATCTTCTACAACATTTACTACCACGTTTCCGCTTGTGGAATCTACTTGAACATCAACTACATTGATTGGTGCAATAGATGTACCAGGTATGGTTGCCTGTTTAGCAAATTCTTCGGCGTTTTGTATTGCATCTGATAGCAATAGCTGTCTCTGGGATGTGATTAAGGTATTTCCTTTAATGTAACTTCCTTCCCTAAAACCGGCAGCTTGTATATTTGATTTAATTGAAGAAGTTGGTACTATATCATTTCCTTTTATCATTACTCCTGCTATAGGAACTCCATCATCTACACTATCACTTGATGCGAATGATACGTAGGTCATTGCTCGACCAGATAGTATTAGAACAAATGCTAGGATTAAAATGATTAATGTATCCCTTCTAACTTTTATAAACAATTTTTCACCCCGATTAATAAATTAATTTATTAACATACTACTTGAAAAAAATTTTTTTTTATTATCTTTAAATAATCTTTCATTAGAAGATAATTATTAAATATTAGATTTATTTTTTATTTTATAAGTAGATATCTAGGATTAATTAATGTGAAAGTAAAACATTTTTCTCCCCCCACAAAAGAATGGGGGTAGTGTAATAGAAAAAATTACTTTTACTATTCTTTTTCGTTTAACTTTTCTATTAACATGTCCTTGTATTTAAATGCTGCTTCACCAGTACATACTATTAGATCTGCTTCAATATCTAAGGATTTGTTGAATCCTGCCAGTACTTGTTCTGTTGTTGCACCTAATGTTCCCTGTTTTTTATCATGAGGCATGTAATCTGGGAGCACTATTTTATTATCGTATAATCCTTTTTCAAGAGCATCTTTTGCACAATGGTATGCATTGTAAGATGCTGGAACAATATAATCCGAGTAGTCAGCTGAACAACTGAATATTTCATGATCTCCATCCAATCCGGACTCTGATGATGTTGTTATAACATTAACCATTACATCATAGGAGTTTTTCAGTTCTCTTAGTACTGTTGTCATACCTGCAGGGTTATGTGCATAATCCACCATAACCTGTTTTCCATGGTATGTGCCTATTTTGTTCATCCTTCCGTTCACACCATTAAAATTTTGAAGATATTCTTCTATTTCCATGAATGGTATGTTAAGTACTTCTCTGGCTATTATAATTGCACCTACTGCATTGTATATGTTATGTAATCCCTGAATGTTTAAGTGAAAGTTGTAGTTACCATATTTTGTTTGTAGTGTGAAGGAATTATGTTCATCATTAATGTTTTTTGCAAGATAATCTGGTTGTTGATAAGTTAAACCACAACTGCATTGATATTTTCCTACTCCTGCAATATATTCATCAATATGTACTTTTTGGCCACAGAAGCATTGTTTTTCTGATTGTCTGAAGGATTCTGTTTCAATACCGAAAGTTATTAAGTTTCCCTCATATTTTACTTCTCTTAATAGGGACATTATTGTTGGATCATCACTGTTTACTATGAGAGTTTTGTTTTTTAATAATTCTACAAGTTCTCCTTTCACTCTTGCATAGCTTAGAAAATCGTTACTGTTTGTTAAATGGTCCTCTGTGATATTGGTTATTAATCCTACATCTGCTTTACATGCACTGATTAACTTGTTTAAACTTCCCTTGTAACCGAATGTTCCTGTTTCAAGTATGCTTAAATCACCATTTAGTCTGGATTGTAATGGTGGGATGTCGGCTAGGTTTCCCTGCATTTTTTCCAGGTTGTGTTCACAGGGTTTTAAGCCTGCACTATATGCGAAGTGTTTTAGTAGGGTTGTTGTGGTTGTTTTTCCATTTGTCCCTGTTATGCAGATTACGGGACTTGCCGGTTCAAATAATGTGAATATATCTTCTACTGTTATTATAGGAGTGTTTTGTTGTTTAACGTCCTGGTATAATTTTGATTTAGATTCTATTAATTGTGTTGGCATTACTATATAATCTGATGTTTTTATAAAATCTTCTGGTAGCTTTCCATAGTAAATGTTTATATCCGGATAATTTTTTAGTGAACTTCCGAATCTGCAGTCTTCTTCATTTACCATGTCTGTTGCTTGTACTTTGAAACCATGGTCACTTAATATTCTGGCTATTAGGTTCCCGTTTACTCCACAAACTCCTATTACTCCAAATATTGCATCCTGTTTAATATCAGTTATTTGCATATCTTTTACAACCTTCTTCTAATCCTTTCAGCAGTTTGTCTTTTACTTGTTTATAGGAAGTTGTTCCACCTATTCCGAGGTGTACTATATCATCTCCCGGTTTTGCATATTTCATTGCTAGTTCTGATGCTTCGTCCACTGTACAAACTGCTAGTTTTATTACGTCATCATTTTCTATGGAGTTAAGTAATCCTAGTGCAGAATCCATGTGTAGTTCTCCGGTTATTTCAACGTATCCTGTTGCTATTACCATGTTGGCATAGTCTCCGACGGTTCTTCCGCTTTCTTCATAGTCTCTTATTGTTGTTGAATCTACACAACCGAATACTACTATTATGTTTTCATCTTTTATGAAGTCTAATGCTTGTCTTATGGATAATTCGGAACATGATGAGTCAAAGTATGCTTCAACTCCATTGTATGTTCCGAGGTGTTCCATTCTTCCACTTACTCCTGAAAATAGTGCTAATCCTTCTTTTATGTTTTCCCATGATATTCCGTATTCTAATGATACTGCTATTGCTGCGGTTAAGTTTGCATAGTTATATGATGCTACTGTGTCTATGTTAATATCTGTTTTTTCTGATGATCCTTCCTGTTTGAATGTGTATTGTCCACTCTGATAGTTTGCAGCATATTTTATTTCATATTTTTGTGTGTCTATTTCGGTGTTATTGTTTTCAAAGTTGAAGTAAATGGTATCTTCACGTTTATTTGTTAAAAGGTCTGCGCATTGTATGTTTGCAACTAGTTTATCGGATATGTTCATGATTAATGATTTGCGTTCAATATATTTTTCCATTGAGCCATCAAATTCGCTTAAGTGTTCCTGGTGTAAATTGGTTAGTACACCCATCTTTAAGTCCAGGTCTCCGAGTAATCCTAGTGTTCCGTGTGGTAATTCTAGTATTGCAAGGTTTGCTCCCTTGTATTCCTCGTTCACTATGTCTTCGACTAGTGCTTCGCTTACAAGATTCCATTTCATTGATGAGCATTGATATACCTTGTATCCTGCCTTTTTGAAAATGTTTGTTATCATGGTAGTTGTGGTTGTCTTTCCATAAGATCCTGTTATTCCAATTTTATCCATGTCGAGAATGTTGTTGATTATGTCACTGATTGTTTTTCGTGTTATGATTTCAATGGAATTTTCTTCTATTTGTTTAAAAATTGGTGCTGTTTTAGGTATTGTTGGTGCAAGGTATATTGCATCGTATCCTGTGATGTCCGGATTACTGTTTCCTAGTTCAAGTTTTACTCCTTCACCTTTTAGTACGTCCAGCATGTGTTGACGTATCTCTGTGAATTCTTCGTAAACTTTTGAATCTGAGAGTGTTACTTCTACTCCCTGATGGTTTAGTAACCTAGCAACAGGTCTTCCTGCATTACCTGCTCCTATTACTATACATGATTTAATCATAAAAACTACAACTCCTATTATTATAATTAAAATATCAGATTATATTTCTACATTAATATCTATGTATAATAATTAAAATAATTTCAGTAAAAAGAATTTAGTATTAAAAAATGTTTGGTGGTGAAATGATTATATTCAATGCTGTCAAGTTAATGTTCAATTTGTGTGACTGTTTTTTTGTGAATTATTTTTTTTTAGAAAGATCTTTTGTTGTTGTCTGTGAATTTGTGTCCATAGTCTACAGGTTCTCTGTTTGTTGATTTTCTTTCTTCTTTTATTGGTATTAAGTGTTTTTGTAGTATTTTGATTATTTTCATTGATGTTTGTTGTTGTTTTTCTATGTCTGTGGTTAGAAGGTTTAGTAATTCTTTTTTGACTATTCCTATTGCTATGTTGAAGTTTGCTTGGTAATCTTTGTATTTGTATTTGTTGTTGTTTTTTCGTTTTTCTTCTATTTCTTGGTTTACGTCGTGTTTGACTGTTGTTGCTATGTTGAATACGTATATATCTGAGTAAAAGTCTTGTTCTATTATGATTTTTCTGCGACTAGAGAAGTTTTCTGTTTGTAGTTTGTTTTTTAATTTGTCGTAGTTGGTTTCTATGGTCCATCTTTTGTTGTATATTTCTTTGAAGTCTTCAATGGTCATGGATTCATCATATATGTTTGTTGCTAATGTTTCTATTTCTCCTGTGGGTAATTGTATGTTTATTATACGTAATCGTAGAATTTCTTTTTTTATTGCGAATTTTTGTAGTTTTTTGTCTTTAAGAGTTTTAATGTATGTTTCATCTAAGGGTATCCATATTATTTGCTCATTTTTTGTCATTTTTGCTCTTTTTTCTTTAAATGTGCTATTTTTAAGTCGTATTACAAAATGTGAATGTTGTTTCATTATTTTTAACATTAATTCTTTGGAGCCATAACCTCTATCACATACTATAATTGTTTTTCGAAGATTGATTTTACTTTTTACATCATCTACATGATTTAGGGCATGTTTAAGCTCTCCCCTTTTCCTATTGCTGATACTTGAACTAAGAATAAATTCATTTAATACATCAACCATTGTGGAAACACGAGCAGTTGCTGTGTGATGGGTATGATCAATATTTTCATCAATGGCAAAATCCTCCCGGATAGTAGGATAATTGGGTAAATCGAAGATGGAACCATCAATAGCAGTTAAATAATAACCTTTAAATGTTTTTAATTCTTCAGGTCTCTTATAAATTGCCTTTATTAAATCATCATTAATATCAATATATGCTTGAGGATCAATAATCATCCTCCTTTGAGAAATAGCTTGTTTAGAAACATCCATATCCATTACACCCCAATACTCCTCCATAAAATACAAAGCCTCCAAAGCAGTAGTACGACCACGATTCCACAGAACATATTTCATAATACATTCCTGAGTCAATTTACGATTACGAACAAACTTATTGTCATCTAAAATATATTTATCACAAACATAACTATTAAAATTTCCCATATTATCTAATAAATTACCACATAAAGACATCTACAACACCAAAACATTATCAATCAAATCCACAAACAATTAAATAAAAAAATAAAAATAAACAATATGCTAATTAACTAAATAATAATATATAACTCATAATATATAAAACTAACTATAAATAATAATTAAATACCAATATAATTAAATAAATACTTATATTATTAAATATAATTAAATTATCAATAGAATTAAGTAAATTTAAAGTAAAAATAGGTTACAATATAAAAAATAAAGGATAATGATGGGATAAAAATTTTAACTTGACTGCCTTGAAAAAACAGTCTCACAAAATGAACGTTAACTTGACAGCATTGGATTATATTTGATTGTTTTTTGATAGAATATTACTTGCAGGGTCCATTCCCTGGGCTCCTAACAATAATATGACATCATCCGGTGATGCTATTTGTAGTGACTTGTTTAATGCATCTTCAAGGTTTTCTATTACTTCATATTTTATGTTATGTTCATCTAATGTTGCAGTGAATACTTGAAGTTCTGAGTCAAGTACTGTGTTTAAATGATTTACCACATCTTTACTGCAAGTTAATAATAATGTGTAATCCTCTTTCTGGTTTAATGTTTTTGCCAGGGATTCAGCGATTTCTTCATTAATATCTTCGCCACGGGATCCTCTTATTGCATTAACTACTACTAGTTTATCCCCCAGTTTTGAACCGTTCTCTATTGTTAACTGTATTCCTGAAGGGTTATGTGCAAAGTCGTCAATGATAACAGGGTTTTCTCTTAGTTTGATGAAACGTCTTGCTAGCGGTTTATAGTTTTTCAGAGATTTTATTACTTCTTCCTTGTTTAATGATTTGTATTCACATACGGCTATTGCAGCCATGATGTCTTGGATAAAATGTGCTGATGTGAATGGTAAATCCTCGTATTTGATGTATAATGTTTCTTTTGCATATATTCCCACATTTTCTTTATAGGATATGTCTAATATGTTTTCCGGGTCATAATCTCCGAAGTACATTACTTTTATGTTTGGATTATCTTCTACTGCTTTGTTCATTTTTCTGATGTTTGTATCTTCATAGTTTAGTACTAGTAAGGTGTTTTTATCCTGTTTATCTAAGGCTCTTGCAGCTCCTTCTATTTCGTCTAATAATTCATCGAATGATTCTACGAGATTCATATGGTCAAATGATGCGTTTGTAATTATTGCCACGTCTGCTTCTAATGCGCTTATCATCTGGTATGAATGATTTTTCATTAGTTTATCATCCCATCCTTGTACTTCTGATACTTCCAGTGATATTGCTTCTATTTCGCCGTGTTGCTTGTAGTAATCTGTTAATTCATCTGATACTCGTGGATCTATTAATGTGTTGCCTTCTGATTCAGCATCAGTATTTGTGTATGTTTTATAATTTAAATCTGAAAAAATAGTAAATAGAAGGTGGGAAGTTGTTGATTTACCATTGGTTCCTGTTATGGACATTTTAAAAGCGTTTTGTGCATATTTTTTTATTGATTGGTTTAATGCGTATGCTGTTGCATATTCTATGTGATCTGTCACAATTAATGGAAAATCATGCTCTTGTGCATATTTAATTGTATCTTCTTGAGGATTTTGTGTGATTATACAGGATATTTCCTTATCTAATGCTATTTGCACACCTTTTTCGTTAATCCAATGTCTTATTACAATATCATTTTTAGATGCCTTGTTTAGGAATGTGAAGGTTCCATTTAATTCCTTGTTTGGACCATACAATTTTCCTTCAATTTTCTTTGCTAAATCTAATGTTTTGATATTATTCATTGTTACTCCTCAAATGATTATATTATTCCAAACAGGAATAATGCTATTACGGACACTATTAATGTTACTCCCCAGTATAATAATATAATTTTTTGTTCACTCATTCCATGATAGTTTAATGTATGATGTAATGGTTCTACAGGTAGTGTGATAATATGTGCTCTGTGTAAGAGACTTATTATGACTGATATTATTGGAACTGCCAAAGCTATTACTGAAAATATTAATGTATTTCCAAGTAATGCTGCTACCATGTACCCTGTACCTAATGCGTATGATCCTGTATCTCCCATGAATATTTTTGCAGGATAATGATTTAATACCAAAAATCCTACACTAGCACCTGCTATTACAACAAATGGTAATGATGCTACAGAACCTGTTGTTGCACCAGCAAATAATGCTGAAGCCACGGATGCGATTGCAATAATTCCTGCAGCTAGTCCATCCATACCATCAATTAGGTTTACTGCATTTATTGATCCTATGATTGCAAGGATTGCTAATGGTATCATCAATACTCCGATTTCTATTCCAAGTATGTTAGTTGATAATACTCCTGGTACGACTAGGAAACATGCTAATATGAATTGTGTGATTATTTTCTCTGTTTCTGATGTTTCTGTTTTTATTGGTATTTCATCAATTAGTTCTAGTTTATGTTC
Source organism: Methanosphaera sp. ISO3-F5 (assembly GCF_034480035.2). Taxonomy (NCBI): domain Archaea; kingdom Methanobacteriati; phylum Methanobacteriota; class Methanobacteria; order Methanobacteriales; family Methanobacteriaceae; genus Methanosphaera; species Methanosphaera sp. ISO3-F5. The sequence continues at coordinate 2,016,961 of NZ_CP118753.2, read as the reverse complement.
TTTTTCAACAATTTGTTCATAATCTTTTTTAGCTTTAGGTGATGCTACTCTTGCTTCTTCACCTGGTTGTAATGTTAATAATCCCAGTTGGACTGGATTGTCACCAGTATTTTTTACAACTTTCTGATATTCTTTTACTTTAAATCCTAGTAAATCATCAAACATTCCAAATATTCCTGCAGCTATCATCATAAATACTGTTATGTGAAGATAACTTACTGCATGCCATGTGAATGTTACTAAAGCCATTAGGGATATACCTAGCAGTATCCCAAAACCGCCCATTGTTGGTGTTCCACTCTTTTGTCTATGTTCAGAGATGATTGGATTGTCCCTAATATCTGCTTTTAACAATTCTCGCCGTACAGCTGCTGTGAATAGTGCTGTTACTATAATTGTTAATATGAAGATTAGTATGTCCATTTGACTAATCATAATTTCTTTAACCCCCTAAAGTCAAAAACTCAATATTAATTATTTTTTTAGTATGATTGTTACTTATGTATATATAATTATGTAAATATATTACTTACCAAGACCCCCTTGATTACTTACCAGCGCCTCTTAAATTAAATTTATATACCATTTATTGTATGGTTTATAATATGGAAGTCACAGAATTGTTATTTTCATGAATTTTTTCTTAATTTTCGTTTTTAAAGTTAAGGGAGCGAATAAAGTAGTATTAACATATTATGATGGATGAAAATTGTATAATTTTAACTCAAAGTACTCTTATTAGGGGTCTTTCTAAGAAGCAGTTCAATATTTTAGTGGATATTTCGTTGAAATTGAATAATTTAAGAAATTATGCTATAAAAAACTACTGAGTTATTTAAATGTGCTGATGATATACATTTTAAACAGTTGAATTAGGCATATTTTTTGAAAAAAAAGGTTAATCTTTTTTTTAGAGTAATCATTTTTTTTCTCTTTAAACTAATTTATGCCAAGACTCAGATTAAAATAAGTAACTACAAACGGTGAAAAATGGAATATAAAAGGAAATTAAATGAATTTTATATTGTTTTCTCTCGCATAATCCGGGACTAATTCATATGTTAGGTTATTTAAGTTTTCTTTGCTGTTTGCCCTGATTGTTACCCTTTGGTAGTGTTTTGGGCCATGAACGATGTATGAATTTTCTCCACTGAATTGTTTTATTTTTGGTGTTTGCCTGTTTTCGGGGAAGTCTCCTACTGGCAATTCTGTGGCATAGTAACTTTTCATTTCTTTTTTTACATTTTCTGGAGACCATGTTCCACATGCCATGTCTATTAGTTGGCAGATTGGGTAGATGTTTGTTGTTGCTGCTGTCATGTATCTTGTTCCACTTGGTCTGGTGTTTAGTTCTATTACATAGTTTTCATTGTTTCTGGCATCATGTAATATGTCTATGTCCATTGTTCCTTCTACTTTTACCATGTCTGCAAGTTTTTCTGCTAAGTCTCTTATTGCTTGGTTATGCTGTTGGTTATCTATTCCACTGATATTTAGTGGTGCTTGTTTTATCTTGGATAATGGGTGTGTGCCTTCTAGTGTTGTATCTCCCTTGTATACTGGGGCTAGTGCTATTGTTTGTTCTTTCCATCTGAGTGTTTCTATGGATATTTCTGTTCCTTGAACAAATTTTTCTGTGAAGATGTTGTTTTTATCTTTTATGAAGTCTTGAATGTCTTCAGTGTTTAATGCTATTTTTACTCCGACTCCTCCTTGTCCGTCGGGGGTTTTAAGTACTATTGGCAATTCATTTTCTAAGTCTTGGATCTGGTATGGTTTTTCTAGTTTTTTGAATTTAGGTGTTTTTATATTATTTTTGGTTAACATTTGTTTTGTATCGTATTTGTTGGCTGCTAGTTGTGCTGTGTTTGATGATGCTGCTATTACTGGTATGTTGTTTTCTTTTTCTAGTTTTTCTTTCATTAGTCCGACATCTGTTAGTGGTGGGTCTATTCCTATTAATGGTATTACTGCGTCAACATCTTCTTTTATTGCTATGTTTATTGGTTCTTCCATGCCTCTTGGGACTATGTATTTTTTGTCTGCAAGGTCTAAGTTCATAGCTTTTTCGTTGGATTCTGTGATGATTGTTTCTATTTCATGTTTTTTTGCATACCATGCTGCATCATCAAATAATCTTGATCCTATAAATAATATTTTCATGTTTTTTCACCTAGACTAGTTCTACTATGATATTAGTTAATTCTTCTACACTTTCTTTTACTTCTTCGGATATTGTGTTTATTAGTTCCATTTGTTTTGGTTGTATTCCTATTGTGATTATTTTGCTTCCTATTGTTTCTTCTATGTAGTTTATTATGAATGATATTGGCATGGAGTGTGTTGATATGTTGAAGGTATCTATTTGTTCCTTGTTTATTAGTAGCATTTCTCCGGGTTTTGCTTCAAATTCTACTGCATCTATTATTATTATGTGTGATGGTTTTAGGTTTCTTATTTCTATTGTATGGTTTTCTGGTGTTGATTCTGTGTTTAATAGGTATACGTTGTCTGTGTTTTTGTCTGTTATTTCGACTAGTTTGTTGTATACTTGTTCTGATAGTAATGGTCCTAGTCCATCATCTCCCCTCATTGTGTTTCCTATTGTGAATATTAATAATTTTTCGTATTGTTTTAAAAATTTTGATAGTTCATTGTATATCTGTTTGGATTGTATTTAGTCCACCACCCATTATGTATTTTAGTTGTATTTTTATTTTTTCTCCTTTTTTTACCTTTTTTTCTTTTGTTGGTATGAGTAAAGGCGGATTTAACATTGGCGTTGGTCCTGTTATTAATTGTTCTGTTACTCTGGTGTATGTGGTTAGTTTTATTGTGTTTATTGTTCCTGTTTTTTTGGATGTTAGTGTTATTTCTTTTTGTATGTGTGTGTTGTTTTTTTCTCGGAATATTGTTTCGTTATATTTTGTTTCTTCTGAGTATTCTTTGAAGTTGGGTTTGTTGTTTTCTTGATATGTGATGTTGGTTATGTTTGTTTGTCCTATCATGATTGTATCGTATGTTGAATGGGGTATGTGTATTGTGTCTTTTTTTGTGTATTTTTGTATGTTGTTGGTTACTGGTACTTGTTCTTCGTCTATTAGTGCTGTGTCTAGCATTTCACATATTACTACGTCAGGTTTTTCTGTGAATTTATGTGTGCTTGCATCGGTTTCTATTATTGTTATGTTGTTGTATTGTTGTAGGTTTGCTTTTGTGTAGTGTTTTATTGTTAGTGGGTTTATTTCGTATGCGTATACTTTGTCGGCATATTTTGATGCTATGCCTGCTAGTATTCCGGAGCCTGTTCCTAGGTCGTATGTTAGTCCGTGTGCATTTTGTTTTATTGCTTCTTTAAAAATAGTGACTCTTTTTTCGTCTTTTGTTAAATCATCATAATATGTCATTATATATTGTTTTGTTTGAAGGGTTTAATAATAGTTTAAAAATAGTTAAATTTGGAGATTGTTTTGAAAAGATTGTTTTATTAATTTTTTGTGGGTATAAATCTTTATTAATTTTTTTTTAGTCTTCTGTTACTTTATCTAGTTCACCAGTTCCTGCACTGGTTAGTTTCACATGTTCGACTCCTTTTAGTCTCATAATTCTTTCTGTTAAATCTCTGATATGTATTATATCTCCTTTAACTATGATTACTTCTAGACAGTATTTGTCATTCATGTGAATGTGTAAACTTGCGTTAATTTGTTCTCTGTAGTCGTGTTGGATGTCTGTCATTGATTCCATTACGCCTACGTAATGATGATCGTAGATTACAGCTAATACTCCTACTCGTTCTCCTTCCATTTCATTCATCCATTGGTATCTGAGTATGTAGTCTTTTAGTGCATCTCTGATACCTTTTGAACGTGATTGGTATCCTCTGTCTCTTAATACATCGTCGAATTCATTAAGAAGTTTATTTGGTAATGACATGCTTATGCGCATTACAATCTCTCCAAATTTTTATTGAAATTAATATGATTATTATTAATATCATATTATTAATTATTAATATGGTTTTAATATTATATAAATATGATAAATAAAAATAACATTTTTATAAAAAATGCTTTAATTTTATTAAAAATTTATTCATTTTACATTGAACCATAAAGTATATATATAAGATACGATAGACTATTGTATAGTGACTTGTACACAAACATATGCAGCGATAGTCCAGTCTGGCTAAGACCCTACCCTGCCACGGTAGAGACCCGGGTTCGAATCCCGGTCGTTGCATCAAATATTACAAGAAACATATAACAAGCGGTTGTAGTCTAGTCTGGCTAGGACTTGGGCCTTCCAAGCCTACGACCCGGGTTCAAATCCCGGCAGCCGCACTAATTTTTAATCTAACTTACATCATATTAAACAAAAACTACAAGCTAATTTTAGGTATAATATATATACCAGCATTACAAACCCAAAAAAAAATAAAAACTAATTTTAAGAAAAAAAACATATCCCACCCAAAAAATTTAATCATAACAAAACCCAAAAAAAATATTATAATAATAAACCACATACGAGGTCTAAAAAATATGATAGGTGTAATAGTTGGTGCTGGACGTATAGGTTTCAATTTAGCAAAATCAATGGCAGAAGACCATGACATCACAATAATAGAAAAAGACAAAACAGCATGCCAAAAACTAGACGAAATAGACTGTTACATAATACAAGGATCCGGAACAAACACAATAATACTAGAAGAAGCAGACGTACCTAAATCAGACTTCTTTGTAGCAGCAACAGGAAACGATGAAGTAAACTTACTATCCTCAGTATACGCAAAAGAACACGGAGTAAAAATAATTGTTGCCAGAGTAAACAATATGCAACACAACGAAATATTTAAAAAACTAAACATAAGAACAGTAAACACCGAACAAAGTGCAATGAGATACATAGCACGAACAATAATAAGACCAAGAACACAACGACTAGTAAACCTGGGTAAAGGAAACGCTGAAATAATAGAACTAGAAGTAAAAAATAGCAACCTAATATACACCCCAATACACGAAATCGAAAATAACAGCAACAAATTCAAAATCGTAACAGTCTACTCAGGAAAAGAAGTAATAATACCAACAGAAAACACTGAAATAGGCTACGATGACAGCATAGCAGTACTAGTAAAACAAGAATACATAGACGAAATACATGACTACTTCACAAAAGAAACAGAATAATAGAAAAAAAAACTATTTTTAAGATTAAAATGACAAATGAAAAAATATTAACACTATCCTACCACCTAAGATACCAAGGAGTAAACGTTAGCATAAGAAGCACAATAATGGCCTCCAAAATATGGAACAACTACAAAAATAAATTCACATTAAAAGAACTTAAAGAAGCTCTAAAAAGTGTATACGTAAAAAATAAGGAAGATATTGTTAAATATGAACGTTCATTTGACTACGTGTTCATCTTTAATCGAAACACCAAAAACAATCCCGCAGACCAAGAACACATAGAAGTAAAAGAACAAGCAACCCCCCAAAAAATTGATAAAAGCAAACCAATAGAAGACACAACCAGAGAAACCATGATTCGACGACGGCTTGAACATAAAAAAGTAGTTGACAAAAGCATACTAGGTGATGAACTTTCAACCCTAAACAGTATTGATTACAGAGTATTTGAAATATGCAACGAATTCAGTAAAAAAATAGCAAACCAGAGATCAATACGAAAAAAGAAGAACAAATCACACACAATAGACATACCAAAAACCATAAGAAAAAATCTTAAAGTTGGAGGACACCTAATAGACCTAGTCCATAAAAAACCACCACTAAAAAAATCAAAACACCTATTCCTATGTGACATAAGTGGATCATGCGAATGGGCTACAACATGGTTCTTCTCATTACTAACAGGATGCCATGAATCATTTGATAAAATTACAGTTGACGCATTTGATCATAGAATCGTTGACATAACCCATGCACTGGATGTTGAATATAGAAATTCATTCCAAGTAAACGTGGGACTTCAATCCCTAGGTCTTAGGCCAAGAGGACATTCAGATATGACAAAAGCTTTCACTGATTTTCTAAAGAAATCAGATCTTAATCGTAACACAGATGTGATTCTTTTAACAGACTGCCGTGACTGGACCGGTCAAAGAAAGAATGGAATCCTGGAAAGTGCTACAATCTTGCATCAAATTGTTGTAAAGTCAAGAAAAGTTATGATATTAAATCCTGAAAAAAAAGTTAGGTGGAACACACCTACCAGTTGTGTTCGAGACTACGAAGAAGCAGGTGCAAAAGTTTATCAGACAAGTACCTTAAAAGAGTTTGCTAAGGTTATTAAAGAGATTTAATCTAAATCACCTAATAATTTGTCAAAGAAAGACATGTCAACATTTTTAGTGAATAAATCACCTAATTGATTATAATTTACACGTTTGGATTCCTTGAATGTGTCACCGGTTAACCCTAATGGTTCCAATCCTTTTTGTACTCTAAGGTAGTCTGTGAAGTTTCTTCTAAATTCATAGTTATGGAATATTCCATGGAAGTAAGTTCCACAAATATTTCCCTGAATAGCACCATCATATTCACAGTCCGGATTGTTTCCATGACCTTTGCTTAATTTTAGGAATGGTTTAGTATTTTCTCCAAGGATTGTTATAGCTTCGTGTAATTCATACCCTGTTACTGCAGTGCCTTTTTTAAATCCTATTTCACTATCCTCAATTACTGTTGCTTCACTCTGTTTTACTACTTTTTCTATTTCTCCAAATTTTGTTTGCATGTCTATTAATCCAAGACCTTCCACAGTACCATGATCTGATTCTATGCAGTTAGGATCAAGTATTTCTGTGGATAACATTTGATAACCACCACATATACCGAATATTGGTATTTTCTTGGATAATTCCTTGATTTTGTCAAATGCTCCTGATTTTTTTAGTTCTTCAATATCATCTACTGTGTTACGTGTCCCTGGTATTACTAGTGCATCTAATCCTTCAAAGTCATCGTATATGCTCACTAATTTTATACCTACATCTGGTTCGTAATCTAGTGGGTCTATGTCTGTGAAGTTAGATATTTTTGGAAGTCTTAATGTTCCTATTGTAATTTTTTCGTTTTCACTGAATTGGTGTGTTGTTAGTGATGCTGAATCTTCTTCTGGTAAGTTTAGTGTTTCATCAAAGGGCATGATACCTATTATTGGTATTCCTGTGATTTCTTCCACTTTTTCTATTCCTGAGTCAAGAACGCTTGCTACTCCTCTGAATTTGTTTATTATAACTCCCTTGATTCTGTTTCTATCTTCTTCGGGTAATAGGAAGTATGTTCCTACGATTGATGCAAATACTCCTCCTTGGTCTATATCTGCAACAAGTATTACATCAGCATCTGTTAATCTTGCCATGAACATGTTTGCAATATCTTTGTCGTACATGTTTATTTCTGCTGGTGATCCTGCACCTTCTAGTATTACTATGTCATAGTCATCTTTTAGTTGATTTAATGAATCTTTTACTGCTACGATTGCTTCGTCTCTGAAATTGTTTTGATAGTCATCGAATCTCATATCTCCTGCTGGTTTTCCTTGAACTATGACTTGGGATAAGAATTCGCCTTTTGGTTTTAGTAGGATTGGATTCATGTTACAATCTGGTTCTATTCCAGCTGCTTCTGCTTGCATTACTTGTGCTATTGACATTTCTTTATTGTCTTTTGTTGTGTATGAGTTTAGGGACATGTTTTGTGATTTGAATGGAGTTACTCTGTATCCTCTCCGTGATAGTATATTACATAATGCAGCTACTGTTAATGTTTTTCCTGCATTTGATGATGTTCCTTGAAACATTATGTACTTCATATTTGTTTTCACCTGGTTTGTTAGTTACGATAGTTATCAATATATTTGTATATTATATTGTTAAAAACTTTATGTATTTTAAAATAGTTTTGATATTAATTTTTGACTTCGGTATATTGTTGTGTCGGGGTATAATATGAAAGATTTTAAATACTTTTGGTAACTTAAAATAATATGATAACAAATAGATATAATATACATAAATTATAAAATTAATATGAATAGAAAAAATCAACAAATAACAATAATAATAACAATCATCAAATAAAACGGAGGGATTTGTATAAGCAATATAAACGAGGAAGAAATAAATAAAGAAGACATAATCGATGATGAAGTAATAGTACCAGAAACAGAAGACATAATCGAAGTAAATGAAGAAAACAATGAACCCTCAAACGAAGAAACAACCAGCAACACCACCGAAAACGAAACACTACCAGAAATAGACCCAAATGACTACATAGACACAAAAAACATAGACATACCACCAATGCTAATAGACCAGATAATAGGACAAGAAGAAGCAGTAGAAAAAATCAAAAAAGCAGCAAAACAAAGAAGAAACGTACTCCTCATAGGAGAACCAGGAATCGGTAAATCAATGATTGCAAAAGCAATGGCAGAACTACTACCACCAGAAGAACTACAAGACATACTAATATACCCAAACCTAGAAGACCCAAACAACCCACTAGTAGGAGTAATGCCAGCAGGACAAGGAGCAAAAATAATAGAAAACAGCAAAAAAAATGTTAAAAGCCAGGAAGAAAGAAAAAACATCCTAACAGTAGCAATCATAGGATTAATAATGGCAATAGGTTTCATAACAGGCCAATTCCTAGAAGCAATCATAGCAGTAGGAATCGTATTCTTCGCATTATACCAGATAAAACCAAAAAACAACCAAGTCGCACCAAAACTCCTAGTAAACAGTGACGCAAAAAAAGTAGCACCATTCGTAGATGCAACCGGAGCACACGCAGGAGCATTACTCGGTGACGTAAGACACGACCCATACCAATCAGGAGGACTTGGAACTCCAGCACACGAAAGAGTAGAAAGTGGTATGATACACAAAGCAAACAAGGGAGTACTATACATTGACGAAATCGGTACAATGAACATGAAAACACAACAACAATTACTAACTGCACTACAAGAACACAAATTCCAAATAACAGGACAAAGTGACAACAGTAGTGGAGCAATGGTAAGAACAGAAGCAGTACCATGTGATTTCGTATTAGTAGCAGCAGGAAACCTAGAAGTACTAAAAGACATGCACATAGCATTAAGATCAAGAATAAGAGGATACGGTTACGAAGTATTCATGAAAGACACCATGAAAGACACACCAGAAAACCGTCAAAAACTAGGACAATTCGTAGCACAAGAAGTAAAAAATGATGGAAGAATACCACACTTCAACAAAGAAGCAGTAGCAGAAGTAATTAAAGAAGCACAAAGAAGAGCAGGAAAAAAAGACTCATTAACCCTTAAACTAAGAGACCTTGGTGGACTAGTTCGTGCAGCAGGAGACGTAGCAGTAGAAGAAGGAGCACCAGAAGTAACAATAGAACACGTATACGAAGCTAAAAAACAATCCAGAACACTAGAACAACAAATAGCAGACAGATACATTGTACAAAGAAAAGAATACAGTGTATTCAACAACCAAGGATCAGCAATCGGATGCATCAACGGATTAGCAGTAATAGGTAACTCAAGCGGTATCGTACTACCTATTGCAGCAGAAGCAGCACCATCACAAAGTAAAGAAGAAGGTAAAATAATTGCAGCAGGAAAACTAGGAGACATAGCAAAAGAAGCAGTACAAAATGTAGGGGCAATTATTAAGAAAAGCATTGGAAAAGACATATCCAATTACGATATCCACATACAATTTGTACAATCATATGATGGAGTCGAAGGAGACAGTGCAAGTGTATCCATGGCAACAGCAATCATATCAGCTATCGAAGACATACCTATTGATCAAACATTAGCATTAACAGGTTCATTAAGCGTAAGAGGTAATGTATTGCCAGTAGGTGGAGTAACCTACAAAATAGAAGCCGCAGCTGAATCCGGTATGAAAAGAGTACTTATACCTGCATCAAACAAGGATGATGTGTTAATAGAGAAAAAATACCAGGACAAGATAGAAATCATACCAGTCAACACTCTTGCAGAAGTTCTTGAATATGCATTAATTGGTCCTAAAAAAGAACAATTCATCAAAGAATTGAAAAAAAATAAAATGGACAGAATTAAAGAGATTATACCAAATCCTTCAGACATCATCACTTCCAATCCTTCCTCATCAGAAAACTAATGTTTTCAATATCCCTTTAACCTTTTTTTTAGTGTAATCCATTACATATATTACTTATAAATTAAAAAATATTTATTAAACAGGTAATGGAGGAATTACAATTTTCAGGAAATTATTTACATTACTAATCATTTCATTATTTGTATTATCAATAACTAATTGTGTCTGTGCAGAAAATTCTAATTCATTAGATTCTAAAAAATCATTTGTAGTTGGTTTTAATTCAGAATTTCCTCCTTTCGGATATCAAGCTGATAATGGAGAATACACTGGTTTTGATATTGAACTAGCTAAAGAAGTTTGTGAACGTAACAATTGGACTTTTATTCCACAACCTATAACTAATTGGGGTACTAAGAATACTGAACTAAATTCTGGAATGATGGATTGTATATGGAGTGAATTTACAATTAATGGCAGGGAAGATGAATATACCTGGTCCAAAGCATATTTTAACAATACCCAAGTTGTAGTTGTTAAGGCTGACTCAAATATTTCATCACAAAAAGATTTAAAAGATAAAGACGTGGAAATTCAGGAAGGCCATTCAGCACTGAATGTTCTTGAGAAAGAGAAACGAAGCTTGATGAATAGTTTTAAATCTTTAACTAAGATTAAAGAATATAATACTGGATTTATGGATCTGGAATCTGGTGTTTGTGATGCAATAATAGTAGATGTTCCTCTTGCAAAATATCATATAAAAGAGAAAAGTGCCGATAAATTTAAGATATTAGATGAACCTATTGCTTTTGAACAGTATGGTATTGCATTTAAAAAGGGAAATGATGACCTTAAAAATCAAGTTCAGAAAACGTTAGATGAAATGTATTCTGATGGTACTGTTAATAAGATTGCTCAAAAATATAATGCATATGAAATTGAAGATTCATTATTATATCCATAACTCTCCACCCCCACCAAAATTACTTTTATTTTTTTATAATTAATTTTTTGGACTCTGAACTTTCTGTTTAATAAATCAGTTACTTACAGATAATTTTCATTTTGCTATTGATACTGATTTTTAACAAAAAATACTTTTAATTAAATTAATCATAATTATATTAAGGATTAAATGTAAATCCTAATTTTATAAACTAATGAATATATAAAGTAAAAACTTTAAAGAATTTTAAAAAGTATTAATTAGAATAATTGACACGCCCGTGTCAATCGTAAGTCCAATAGAGTAATAAGTAAGAATTATATTTTAGAAAGGAGCTTAATAATGGAAAAATTAAAATTTAAGGACTTAAATATATCCCCCGAAATTCAGAAAGCTGTGGAAGATATGGGATTTGAAGAAGCATCACCCATACAATCATTAGCTATACCTCAAATATTAGCACATAAAGATGTTACAGGACAAGCACAGACCGGAACTGGAAAAACAGCAGCTTTTGGAATTCCTTTACTAGAAAATTTAGATAGTAACAATAAGAGATTACAGGCAATTATTTTATGTCCTACTCGTGAATTAGCAATACAAGTGGCTGAAGAATTAAGAAAATTATCAAAATACCTTCCAAAAATAGATGTGCTCCCAGTTTATGGAGGACAACCTATAGATAGACAGATTAAAGCTCTTCAAAAAGGAGTGCAGGTAATAATTGGAACTCCTGGAAGAGTTATGGATCATATTGATAGAAGAACTATTGATTTAAGTGCTATAAAAACAGTTATTCTTGATGAAGCAGATGAAATGTTGGATATGGGTTTTAGAGAAGATATAGAGTATATATTAGAAGACATACCATTTGACAGACAGTTTTTACTCTTCTCAGCAACATTACCTCCAGAAATTATGCAATTAGCCAAAAGGTATCAGAGCAACCCGGAAATTGTTAAAATTACAAAACATGAACTAACAACACCAGACGTGGAACAGAAATACTTTGAAGTTAAAGAAGACATGAAACTAGAATTATTATCAAGACTATTAGATTTAAATAACTTTGATTTATCATTAGTATTCTGTAACACTAAACGAAAAGTAGATAAGCTTGTTAGTCACTTGCAAATCAGAGGATACCTGGCAGATGGATTACACGGAGATATGACACAAAACCAGAGAGATCGTGTGATGCATAAATTTAAACGTGGAAACCTGGAAATACTGGTTGCAACTGATGTGGCCGCACGTGGAATTGATGTAAGCGGGGTTGAAGCAGTATTTAATTATGATATTCCTAACGATAATGAGTATTATGTTCATAGGATAGGCAGAACAGGAAGAGCCGGTAAAACCGGAAAAGCATTTAGTTTTGTTTCAGGCCGTGAAATATATCAATTAAGAGATATTCAGCGTTATGCAAAAACTAAGATAGATCAAGCACCTATACCATCAATTAGTGATGTTGCCGAAGTTAAAAAGGATAACTTTATTGAACAACTAAAAGAACGTATAGAAACAGAGAACATTTCAAAGGAAATATACATTATCGAAAAACTTATCGAAGAGGATTATAATTCCATCGATATTGCTGCAACATTACTTAAGGGCATAATGGATGATAGTAAGTATAAAGAGGAAGAATTTGGAGATACTGATGCACATGAAGGATTTGTACGATTCTTTATGAGTATTGGAAGAAAACAGAACATAAATGTTGGCACTATCCTTAATGCTGTTCATGAAAAAACAGGACTTAACGGTCATCAAATAGGAAATATTGACATTTTTGATAATTTCTCATTTGTAGAAATTCCTGATGCAAATGCTTCAGATTTTTATAGATTTATGGGAGATACATATATTGAGAATAAAAGAGTTCATATAGAACCTGCACGTCCTCGTGAAAAATCCAATAATAATTCTGAGAAAAAGTTCAGAAACCATAATAAACGTTCTAGAAGAAGCAGAAATTTTAATCCACACAGGAATGATGGTTATAATAAGAATGATAATTATAAGAGAAATAATTATTCTAATGATAACTATAAGAAAGGTCATAAGAGAAATACTTATAGAAAAACTAATTATAACAATGATTACCGAAATAATTATGATAACAACAATTATCGTAAAAATAATTATAGAAATGATGAATTTGAATTCTAATCATTTCTTTCTTTTTTTAAAATAGCATTTTTATAATGATTTTAAGTGGTTAGCAATTGTTTGTGCTAAACTTATATTTGAAACTTCACTTTTTAGAGTGTTTGTTCCCTGTACACTTCTTGCTCCTGCAGCACTGATTTTTATTACTGCATCATTTACGAGAACTGGGTGTACACAGAATACATCTACTGATACTGCTCCCTGTTCTTTAAGTATGTTGATTGCGTTTACTATTGTTCCACCAGTACTTATGATGTCATCTATTATTACTACTTGCTTATCTTCTACTGATATGTTTTTTGTTTTTGTTTCAACTACTTCTGGTGATAAGCGTACTTTTTCAAGGTAGTCATAATCTGTGTCTAGTATTGTTGCTATTTCTTTAGCAAAGTTTTGTGCACCTTTATCTGGTGCTAGTATTACTGGTTTTTCGTTGAATGTTTCTTTTATGTGTTGTGCTATTGCTGGCATTGCTGATAAGTTATCTACTGGTATGTCATATAAGTCACATATGCTTTCTTCGTGGAGGTTTATTGAGATTAATCGTTTTATTCCCATACTCTGTATGAGTGTTGCTGTGGCTTTTGCTGATATGCATTCTGTTTCTTTAAATCTGCGTTCTTGACGACTGTATCCGAGGTATGGTGATACTACTGTGATGTCTTTTATGTTCATATCTTTTAATGTGTCTAATATGAAGAATAGTTCCATCATGTTTTCGTCTTGTGGATATCCTGTTGATTGAATTACGCAGACTTTTTCATCTTCTGGTATTTCTTCTTTTATTCTCAGGTATCTTTCACCGTCTGGAAACTTTTTTGTTTCAACGTTACATAATTTATCATCTAATTCTGTTGCAACTTGTGCTGCTAATGCTTGTGAAGCTGATCCACCTATTATCATTATTTTTATCCTCTTTATCATTAAATTTTTTTTTGAAAGATAATATTTTCTTGTTATATGAATTTTTGTTATTCTTTTTTAAAATATTTTAATTTTTTATTTTTGAATAAAATAATTATAATTAAATTAGAGTAAAGATAAAAATAAATATTAATAAATAATAAAAAAATATGAAATAAAAAAAAATAAATTCAAAATAATGGAGCAAAAATACCATGCATGAATTATCAATGGCTAATAGTATGGTTGAGGCCATACTTGATACTGCAAAGAAAAATGATGCCATAAAAATTAATGAAGCCGTGTTTGAAGTTGGAGAACTGACTATGCTAAATCCGGAACAGTTAAGGTTTATGATGGATGTTCTCAGAGAAGGAACCATCTTTGAAGATGCTAAAATAATAATCAATATGATTCCTACAAAGATTGAATGTGAATCATGTGGATTTACAGGATCAATAGAAACAGATGAAAATACGGATCATTTAATGACTGTTGCAACATGCCCGGAATGTAAAAATACGAGAGTACATATATTACAGGGCCAGGAATGTAACATTAAAACTATAAAAATTGAGAAGGATGATGAAAATGCATAATGTAGCAAGTATAGAAATAGAACAGGATATTATTCAAGCAAATGATAAATTAGCATATGACAATAGAACAAAATTTGATGAAAAAGGAGTGTTTGCAGTAGACCTTGTGGGTGCTGTAGGATCAGGTAAAACATCATTACTCGAAAAATTAATTGATGAAATGGATGATGATATTGGAGTAATAGCTGGAGATATTCTAAGTAAGTTTGATGCTAAAAGAATAGAAGATAAAAATGTTCCAGTTAAGGGTTTGAACACTGGAAAAGAATGTCACCTTGATGCACATCTTATTGAACACGCTTTGCCTGATGTTCCTTTAGATGACATTTCCATATTGTTTATTGAAAATGTTGGAAACCTTATCTGTCCTGCTGACTTTAATCTTGGTGCACATGTAAGAACAGTGATTATTAGTGTAACCGAAGGAGACGACACTGCAGAAAAACATCCTATGATATTTAAAGGAGCTGACATGGCAATAGTTAACAAGGTTGACTTAGCTGATGCTGTGGGCGCAGATGCAGATAAAATGGTTAAAGACATTAAAACTATAAACCCTGACATTCCAGTTGTTAAATGTAGTTTAAAAACTGGAGAAGGTGTACAGGAAATTATTGACTTATACAAAAAGTTCCAAGAGCAATAATTGGAATTTTGTAACCAACTATTTTTTTTTATTATATTTTTTTTGGTGATTGTTGTGAAAATATGGATAGATATAGTTAATTCGCCACATGTAAGATTTTTTAATGGAATTATTAAAAGATTGAAGGCAGATGGTCATGAAGTTTTAATTACGGCAAGAGATTTCTCTAATATACATGATTTACTGGATATTTTTGGTTTAGAATATACTTCTATTGGTAATCATGGTGTTACTCTTGAAGAGAAGTTATTATCTAGTACTAAGCGAGCTTATGAACTATCCAAATTTATAGCAAAAGAAGATATTGACATAGCAATTACCAAGCATTCAATAGAATTACCTCGGGTAGCTTTTGGGCTGGGAATTCCTAACATTTTTGTTCTGGATAATGAACATGCTATTGCTGCTAATAAATTAACTCTTCCATTAACTAATAAGTTAATTATTCCGGAAATTTTTGATGTTTGGAATACTATTCATTTTGGTATGAATCCTAATGATATTGTTAGATATAATGGTACGTGTGAGGTTACTCATTTGGAGGATTTTGAATTTAATGAGAATATTCTTGATGATCTTGGTTTGGAGTTGAATAATGAAAAGATTATTTTGATGAGGCCGGAGCCTTCTCTTGCATCATATTTGGATGCTGATTGTACTAAGTCTGTTTTAACTCCAATTGTTGATGCTTTGAAAGATCAGGCAGATATTCTTGTAATTCCTCGTTTTAGGACTCAGGGTGAACTTTTTGAGGATTTGGAGAATGTTCATATTATTAAGACTCCTGTTGATACGTTTAGTCTTATGAAAAAGGCGGATCTTGTTATTGGTGCTGGGGGAACTATGAATAGGGAGGCAGCTTTGCTTGGAACTCCTGTTATTTCATGTTATCCTGGGAAACAATTGTCTGTTGACACTTATTATATTAGTAAAGGTTTTATGAAGCGTTCCAAAAATTTAAATGAAATTATTGAGTTGTCTAAGGAATTATTGAATGAAAAACCATGTAATCATTCTTTAGAAACTGATAATCTTATTGATTTGATTGTTGATGAAATTTATAAAACTTATAATGAACATAAAAATTAGATTGAGTGGACTAGTCGGGAGTTGAACCCGAGGCCTCCGCCATGCCAAGGCGACGCTCTACCAGGCTGAGCTACTAGCCCATAATTATTTTATTATTTATTTTTTTAATATAATAAATTTAACTATTTTTTTCATGTACTTATTCCATATACATTTTAACAATATTTTAATATTAAAAAGTATTAATATAAATATAGTTAAATAATATAGGAAATTAATTTAGTTTCCTGAAAATAAATGAATTATTTTAAGGATAGATGATTATATGGCATTAATAGCGTCAAGTCACTTGATGTTAATCATAGAATTTGCTATTCTGATACATTTAGGAGTTTTATTGTTATTGAACTTTATTCCTTTAAATTTCAGTTTAGTATTTGTTCTGTCATTAATATTAGGTGTTGGTTTAACAATTCTATTCGGAATAGATGCAGCATGTCTTGTACTGCCTATGTTTAATCATCACGAATTCACCCACCCGTATGGTCCTCTAGCTATACTGGTTGTGGTAACGTCGTGGTCGATAATACCCGTGATAGAAGGCCAAGGTTCCAAAACATCAAACATCAGATTATTATTATACTTGATTACTGCAGGAATAACTCTTTTCGGAGCAGTAGTTCATCGTGACTTCTTAATAATGTGGGCTCTTGGCCTAATAGCTGGTTTCTTAATAATTAGTAAAAATTTCAAGAAAGAAACATCATATGTAAATGTACGTAACATTTTCTTAATAATTGTTGGATTACTATTAGTATTTGGATTAATGGAAGGATTAGCACAATTATTAGATATGCAGATTATAAGTCCTCTTTCAAGGATTGACCGTATGAGTAATAACCAATTATCAAGTTTAAAACTGGTACTGGACAACACAAACCTCTGGGGACATACAGCTAATTCCACTTATTGGGGAAATGCTGGTCTAGGAAACAGTGATGGATATATTTCATTACCATTAACATTTGTAACATTATTCGGATTACCATTCCCGTTATTCTACGGAATACTGGTAACCAAGAAGGACGTTATTGACTACTTCTTGCCAGGAATTTTTGGAGTAGGATACGATTTTGGTTATATTGCATTAGCAATAACAGTAATCTGGATAATATCCGTAATAATTATTGGAATTAAAGTTCTGAACAAATACAGGATTCAGCGTGAACGTGGAAACAAGAAATTCCTTGGACGTGAGGCGTTACTTACGGGATCATTAGCTGCATTTATTGCACAGACGATTCTTGGATTTTTCATTATTACAAGGACAATTAATGGTTCAGCGTTAGTTACTTATTTATTCTTAAGTGCTATGGTTTTATCACATATAGTAACAACTAAACGTTAACATTTTTTCATCACCCCCCACATTTTTTTTCAGTTAAAAATATAATACTTTTTTTAGACAAACTAATAATTATAAAATAAATTTTTAGGATATATAATACTATGACCATAATTACAACAGTAGTCGGCAGTTATCCTACACACAGTTTTAAAGCCAATGGTTTTAATGAAAAGCTTAGTGAAACTCTTGGATTATTTGACCCATATAAACAATCAATCATTAATTCGGTAGAGGCATTTGTTAAAGCAGACATTGACATTATCTGTGATGGTCAAGTTCGTGAAGATATGGTGAAAATTTTTGCCAGCAAGATTAATGGATTTCGAATAGAGGATAATACTGCTTATGTTAAAGGAAAAATTACTCCAGCACCACACCCAATTTCTGTGAAAGATTTTAAGTTAGCATTTAAAACAGCAAAATCATTAAATCCCATGTTTAAATTAAATGCTCCATTGGAGGATATTTTTAATCATGAGGCAAAGGGAGTTAAAGGTATTTTAACCGGGCCAACCACCCTCATTCATTCATCATTGATTGAAAACTTTTATTCCAGTAAAGAAAATGCTATTTATGATATTGCAAGAGCATTACTTGTTGAAGCAAAGGAATTGGAGAATAATGGTGCCTGTGCTATACAGATAGATGAACCGTTTATTTCCACTGGTGCGGAGGATATTAATGTTTCTAAAACTGCCGTAGAAATAATTAGTGAAGAATTGGACATTCCCGTTATTTTACATGTTTGTGGTGACTTAAAGGATGTTTTAGGTGACTTGTTGGATTTTAATGTGGACATTTTAGATTTTGAATTCTCTGGAATGCCACAGAATATAGATTATTTGAAAAGAGAATGGTCATCCAGTAGGGATAAATATATTGGCATTGGCTGTGTGAACACTAAACTTGACAGTATTGATGAGAAGGAAGATGTTCGAAGTACTGTTAGTAGTGTTAAGAATATTATTAAGCAGGATAATATTATTATTGACCCTGATTGTGGTATGAGAACTTTAAGTAACGAGTTAAGTGAAGGAAAATTAAATTTATTGAAGGAAATTAAGGAGGAGGGTTTGTAGTATGGCAAAATTTATTAGGTCAAATAATATTGCGAATGCATGGTTAACTTGTGTTAAGAAGATTATGCTTGAAGGTAATGAAGTTACTGATGAAAGGGGTAGTTTGACTAAGGAAATACAAAATGTTATGATTGAAATTACTAATCCTGGTGATGATACTATTCCGGAATGTTCTCCATGGCATGATGATAGGCTTGAAACATATAAACAGGAGTTGCTTGACCCAGATAATGAGCAGGGTTTTGTTTATACTTATGGTAACCGGTTAAGACAATATTTTGATATTGATCAGATAGATACTTGTATTGATAAGTTAAATAATTGTCGTGAGTCCAGAAGGGCTATTGCTATTACTATAGATCCTATTCAGGACAATAAGGTTGATGAGATTCCTTGTTTACAGGAGATTGCATTTTTGATTCGGAATGATGAACTTTACATGACTGATTTTTTCAGAAGTAATGATTGTGGTGGTGCTACTTTTCCTAATTTGTTTGGTATTAGGGAGGTTGGTTATTATGTTGCGGAGAATACTGGTACCGAGTTAGTGAATATGGTTCATCATGCTATGAGTCTTCATATTTATGAACATGACTGGGATAAATGTAGGGAAATTTTGAAAAAATGGTGATGTATTGATTATTTTACATAACATTTATTATTAATAAAGACTATATAGAGCTATATTGAAGAGATTAGAATAAAACTATTGATTTAAACTAATTTTGACAGATTTTAAATTATTTTTTATAGGAGATACCGTTTATGAGTGAAAGTATGAATGTAGAAGCTAAAAAAATAGCTGACAAAATGGTTAAAGATGAAGAAAAATTAAAACTAAAATCATTCACCCTAGAAAATGGGACACTAGTTATTGATTGTGGTGTAGAAGCAAAGGGCAGTATTAAAGGTGGAGAACTGTTCACTAAGGTGTGTCTTGGTGGAATATGTGATGTTGGTATATCAATTCCTGGAGATTTAAGTGACATAATGGCCATGCCTGCAGTTAAAGTTAAAACTGATTTTCCTGCATTAACAACTCTTGGTTCACAGAAGGCTGGCTGGAATATTAGTGTGAATGGTTATCATGCTATGGGTTCAGGTCCTGCACAGGCACATAAGTTTAAAGATGATAAGATTTATGAATTAACAGGTTATACTGAAGAATCAGATATAGCAGTTATTACACTTGAAGCAAATAAGTTACCTACTGAGGAAGTTGCAGAGTTTATTGCCAGTGAATGTGGAGTTAGTACTGAAAATTTAACAATACTTGTTGCTCCTACATCATCACTTGTTGGTTCTATCCAGATATCTGGTCGTGCTTTAGAGGTTGGAGTTTATAAGATGTATGAAGTGATGGGCTTTGATATTACAAAAATTACTTATGCTGCTGGTATCACACCGATTACTCCTGTTGATCCTGATACTCTTAAGGCTATGGGAAAAACTAATGATGCTATTATTTTTGGTGGAAGAACCTATTATTATATTGAACCGGATGAAGGTGAAAGTTTAGAAGAATTGGCTGTTAATTTACCTTCTTCTTCATCAGAAAATTATGGTAAAAGTTTCCTAGAATTCTTTAAAGAAGCTGATGGTGATTTCTATAAGATACCTAAGGAAGTGTTTGCTCCTGCTCAGGTTATTGTGAATGATATGGTTACTGGTGAGATGTTCCATACTGGTAGTATTGATCTGGAAAGGCTTAAAAAATCTTTTGAAGTGAAGGAAGTTAAATTTTTATAAACAAAATTATTTGATTGTATTATTGGGAGAGTTGTTAATTAATGTCTAAGAGGATAGGTATTTGCAGTACTACTTTTGCCCGTTATGATATGGCTAGTGCTGCTATTAAGCAGATTAAGAAACAGGTTACTGGTGTTAAATTTGTTGAGTCTTATGTGCCTGGTGTTAAGGATTTGCCTGTGGCTGCTAAGAAATTGATTGAAGAAGAAAATTGTGATATTGTTATGGCTTTTGGTATGCCTGGTGGAGAGAAGATTGATAAGTTATGTGCTCATGAGGCTAGTACTGGGTTGATTCAGGCTCAGTTAATGACTAATACTCATATTTTGGAAGTTTTTGTTCATGAAGATGAGGGTAAGGATGATAAGGATTTGAAGGAGCTGATGTTTAACAGGGCAACTCAGCATGCTGATAATCTTGTTAAGATGTTGTTTAAGCCTGATCAGATGAGGCGTGAGATTGGTACGGGTATTCGTGAAGGCCGTGAGAATAAGGGTCCTTTATAGTTAATTAACAATTTTTATGTTTTTTCTCCCCCTTTTATTGTTTTTAGTGATGCTTTTTTTGTTATGTTTTCCTTGTTTGGTTTCGAGAAAAATGGAATTTTATAAAAATTATTTGTTTTGTGTTGAATGATTTCAGGGTGTTATTTTGGAAAATGATGTTTTTGGATTGGTTTGTTTTTTTGTGTTTTTTGTAATGGAAATTATTCATTTATTTTTAAAAGGGTTAATTATTTTTTGGCATTAATCTTTAAAACTGTGATTATTATATTTTATAAAAAATATTGCAATTATTAAACATTGTATAAATTCTTGGTAAAATAAATACCAAAAAATATAGTATATATGAAGTATATAAGAAATTATGTTATGATTAATAATGATGAAGAAGAGTTAAAACTTAAGCTTTCAACATTAGACTGCAACACATCAACCAAATATTACCAAGTAACTCAAACACTAAACGAAAACCAAAAACACAAAATAAAATCATACTTCCAGTACATGACACCAGAAGATTTCGATAACCTAGACAATGTAGCTGGAAAAACAAAGGGTTGGATGTGTAAAAGTGAAGACGTCAAGAAAGTTGAAGAGTTATTAGAAATAACTGAAACCAGGGAAAAATATAACTCAATGTTTAATAAAAACCCAAGAAAAACCACTAATGCAATAGAAAATCAAATAGAAAAAATAGCATTAAGTTTTTCAAAATAAACTATTCCTTTTTTTTTACCTGCGCCACGTATTACCACACTTAGTGCAACGATAAAATATAGTGGTAGCCTCATCAGACTTACGAGTTTGAACCATCCACCATTCCAGTTCTCGATTATGACACCTATAACATAAGCCACTGGTAGTGGGCATAGTATTAACCTTATCCCCAGTAACAATAATGTTCTGCTTATCAGAAACATCCTGTTCTATAAGATAATCCTTCTTTTTATCATCACTAATAACTTTCTCATACCCACAACCATAACAGTGCAAAATGTTATGTTTAGGCAGTAAAACCTTTCCACACTTCGGACAAAACTCCATAAATAATACCTCGTCAATAATCATAATCTGTTTTTCAACACTAATAAAACCAACAATTAATATACTACATTAAACATATATTGTATAGTATATAGAATATATGATGTTATATCAACAATATATTCTAAACTATTATATAAAACAATATGGGAATCATCTTCCCAGAAAATGAATATAATAAAGAAACTAATCAGAAAAATAGGATTAGTTTAAGTTTGAGGGAGAAAAAATAATCCCTTAAATACACAATAAAATAAATTGGATGTGGCCAAACGGCTGAACAATGAGGTGTATATTAATGTATAAACATATGCAAGATGCATGGAAAAACCCAAGCGAATCATACGTAAAAGAACTAATGAGAGAAAGATTACCTAAATGGAGAAGACAACCTGTAATTATCAGAATTGATAAACCTACAAGAATTGATAAAGCTCGAAAATTAGGTTACAAAGCAAAAACAGGATATGTTGTAGCAAGAATCAGAGTAAGAAGAGGATCAAGAAGAAAATCCAGATTCAAAAACGGTAGAGATCCAAAAAGAATGGGTGTTAACAAAATCTCTGGTGCAAAATCCATTCAAAGAATGGCAGAAGAACGTGTTGCACGTAAATATCCTAACTTAGAAGTTCTAAATTCCTACTGGGTATGGGAAGATGGTAAAGCAAAATACTATGAAGTAATCCTAGTTGATCCACAACGCCCAGAAATCCAACACGACAACAAAATCAATTGGATATGCAGTAAAAAACATACAAGACGTGCATTCCGTGGTTTAACCAGTGCTGGTAAAAAAGGTAGAGGATTACGTCACAAAGGTAAAGGTGCTGAAAAGGTTAGATAGATGATTCATAACATTTCCTATCGAACTTTTGTTTATGGTACCGAAGATGAAGAAAAAGTAATGACCGCCATAGGTCATCTTTTTCCTTCTATTTTACCAGAAAAAACCATAAATGAAGATTATTTTGGTAATAAGATAACTATTTTAACAGAAAAAATTACCAAAAAACGAACTAACAAAGACATTATTGCATTCCTAAATAATAACTTATCCAGTGAAGATAAGAAGATTATTAAGGAAGAATTAAATCGTAGAATTGATGAGAAAGGAAACTTGTTTCTGCGCTTTGATAAGCAATCAGCTTATGATGAAAAAATCAGATTAACTTATTCTGGTGATGCAATACATGTCAGAATAAAAATTGCTAGTTATCCGGTAAGTAAAGAAAATGCAATTAAGGTTGCTCATAAAATCTTTAACTTCTTATAACTAAAAAATTTTTTTTTATAATACTAATTTCCTAGGATTTAATCTTATGACTATTTTTTATGACTTTAATATAATTCCAAGAGAAGATGTTGTTGAAACTTTAGAAACATTTGGATTTAAAGGTGCATGCATCTTTTATGATTCGAAGAAGTATTTTGATAATAATTTAAGGGAAGTTTTTGAAGAATTGAATGAATCCACGACTCTTGATTTATATCATGGTATTGTTATTGATGAGGCTAATCCTCAATTGTTAAGAAAAGAGGTTCAGCGTTGTTATAGAAAGGTTGATTTGATAATGGCTAATGGTGGGGATGAAAGTTTAAACAGGATTATTTGTGAAACTCCTCAGATTGATATTATTAACCATCCTTATCGTAATAAGCGTAATAGTGGTCTTAATCATGTGCTTGCCAAGCTTCTTGTTGAGAATAATATTAGTGTTAATATTAATTTTAGAGATGTTCTGGAACATAGGGGTTATTTTAGGGCTAAAATTATTAATCAGATTAATCAGTTGCTTATGTTGCAGAGAAAGTATGATTTTAGGTGTGTTCTTAGTAGTGGTAGTGAATCTTTTTATGATGTGAAATCTCCTAGAAGTATGCTATTGCTAAGTCAACTGTTAGACATGGATATAAACTATGCAAAAAAATGCATGACAACATACCCTGAAGAAATAATTGAAAACATAACAATACATAAGGAAAGTATTGTTCAAGGTGTAAGAATAATCAAGGACTAAACCTATATTTATTGCATGCTGATGATAATATGAAATTAAAAATATTGCCCCCAACACTGAGAGAGAAAAAAAGATACATAGCACTAAAAATATACAGCCAAAACAGAATAAAAAAAGAGGACATTACAAACATCCTATGGAACAGTATAATAAACCTATATGGCGAAATAGAATCAAGCAAAATAAACCTATGGATAATAGAAACAAATGAAATAAAAAACAGCAAAAGATTCCAACAAAATGTCATAGTCAAATGTCAAAGAGGATACGAAGAAGAAGCAATAACCTCATTCAACACTATCTTCAGACAAAGAGAAACCAGAATAACAGTACATACAATAGGAACATCAGGAACAATAAAATCCCTGAAACAAAAATATAACCTCCCCTAACAAATCAACTATTTTTATCCCAAGAAATTATTTCAGAAAAAATATGTATTTTGAAAAATAAACCTATAAATAACAAAACTTTATTTTAAAGAATTATTAATTAAAAAAATTATTTAACTGATTATTATGGCAATACATCCAATAGAATTCAGATATGGTACTCCAGAAATGAAGGCTGTATGGGAACAGGAATCAAAATTACAAAACATGTTAAAAGTAGAAGCTGCACTAGCAAAAGCAGAAGGAGAAATAGGATTAATACCTAAGGAAGCAGCTGATGAAATAAACAGGAAAGCAACAACAGAATACGTTAAACAAGAAAGAGTAGATGAAATAGAAAAAGCAACAAACCATGATATTGGTGCACTAATGAAAGCACTAGAAGAAGTATGTGACAATGGTGCAGGAGAATACGTGCATTACGGTTCTACAAGTAATGATATCATAGACTCATCACAATCATTACAGTTAAAAGAATCAATAGAAATCATAAGAGAAAAAATAATTAAACTCATCAAAATACTCATCGACTTAGCAGAAGAACATAAAGATACTGTTACAATAGGACGTACCCATGGACAACACGCTTTACCTACAACATATGCAATGAAATTTGCAATATACATTGATGAATTAACACGTCAGATTGAAAGATTAGACCTTACCAAGGAACATGTATGTGTAGGAATGATGACTGGAGCAGTTGGTACAACAGCAGCTCTTGGAGAAACTGGATATGATATACATGTAAGAGTATCCGAGATTTTAGGACTTAACCCTGTGCACATATCTAACCAGGTTGTTCAAAGAGACAACCATGCAGAATATGTTATGACCCTTGCAAACCTTTGCAGTACATTAGAAAAAATGGCATTAGAAGTACGTAACCTTCAAAGAACTGAGATTATGGAAGTTGGAGAAAAATTTGATCCTGAAAAACAGATGGGAAGTAGTACTATGCCACATAAAAGAAATCCTATTACTGGTGAAAGAATATGTGGAGTATCCCGTGTTGTCAGATCATATGTGAATGCTGCACTTCAGGACAATCCATTATGGCATGAACGTGACCTTACCAATTCATCATGTGAAAGAATTATCTTACCTGAATCTGCAATATTAACTGATTATATATTAAACTTGTCAATTAAGTTATTCTCTAAATTAGATTTCTATGATGAGAATATTGAAAGAAATCTTAATGCTAGTAATGGTCTTGTTATGGCTGAAAGATTCATGTCTAAACTTACACAGAAGGGTATGGGTAGGCAGAGTGCTTATAGTATTGTTAGAAGATGTGCTATGGATGCTTATGAAGAGAATACTGGTCTTAGGGAAATGGTTTCCAAACAGGAGGAAATTACTAAGTATATGAGTCAGGATGAGATTGATGAAATTTTAGATCCTCATACTTATCTTGGTAGTAGCAGCAAGTTTGTTGATAATGTTATAAGTTATGCTCAGAAGTTTATTGAATAGTTTTTGAGTTTATATTTTTCCTATTTTTTTTAACTTTTTGATTGTTTTTTATTGTTGTTATTTTTTTGGTATTGATTTTGTTTTAAAAGAATTAATTAAATTAAATTTAAAATTTTTATCAATTTTATTTGACATACTTTATATAGTATGTAAGATATATAATACAATATACCTTAAGGGGTATAGGTATAGTATTAATCTTAACATACTATTAAAAAACAGGAAAAAAACATCCAAAATAATAGAATAAAAAAAAATAAAAGAAACAAGGTGATAAAAATGAACCTATTCAAAAAAATAGGAATACTAATATTTCAAATCCTAGCCTCAATATTAATAATACTAGCATTACTATTAGAACACTTATCACAAATAAGAGAAAAAACCAAAAAAACAACAAAAAACTTAGGAAATGAAAAAAGAAAAACAAACATTCACCAAACACCACTAACACATTCATTATCCTAAGCACTATTTTTTTAAACAATACCTGATTTCAAAAAAACTAATTTTAAAAAAAAGAATTATTGAATAAATATATTATGTTTTAAAATTACATCATAGATGTAATAATTAAATAGATTATTCCAATTGCAAATATAACTGCTATTGTTGCAGACAGAACATTTTCTAATTTTTCATTCACATTTTCACATCTAATTTTATAAATATACCATACCCTGTTAGGTATAAATAAATATAGTATTACTGATATATAAATATTTATGAACAATATTAGGAACTAATCAAAAAAATATAAAATAAAACAAAAAAAGATGAATATTTTATAAAAAAATATAAAATAAAATAAAAAAAATCACAAAGAATAAACAACAAAGAACCAAAAAAATAACAATTATACTAAGTATAAAAAAAAATACTCTCTTAAAAAAATATATTAATAACATAAGGTAATAATAATTAATGTAAACACAAAAAAATAAATAAAAAAGTTAATTACTTTAATTAATAACAAAAAAACAAAAGGAGAGGTTATTAAATGCAACAATTTTCAACAGCAGGATATGACAGAGCACTTACTGTATTCAGCCCAGATGGACGTTTATTCCAGATAGAATACGCAAGAGAAGCAGTAAAAAGAGGAACAACATCAGTAGGAATAGTATCAAAAGATGGAGTAATATTTGCAGTAGACAAAAAAGTAAAAAGCAAACTAGTAGTTCCAACATCAATAGAAAAAATATTCAAAATAGATGAACACATAGGAACTGCCTCCAGTGGACTAGTAGCTGATGCAAGAAGACTCGTAGATATTGCAAGAAGACAGGCACAAGTAAACAAATTACAATACCACGAACCAATATCCGTAACAGGACTAGCCAAATACATTGGCGACTTAGAACAAATGTACACCCAGAGCGGTGGAATCAGACCTTTCGGTATATCATTAATCATCGGAGGAGTATCCGATGGAGAATGCAGAGTCTATGAAACAGACCCAAGCGGAGCATTAGTAGAATACAAAGCAACAGCAATAGGATTCGGACGTGAAAAAGCACTTGAACTCTTCGAAGACAAATACGAAGACGACATTTCATTAGATGATGCGATTGATCTAGCAATAGAAGGAATTTACAAAGCCACCGATGGAAAAGTAGCAGATGATAGTGTGGAAATTTCAGTAGTAGACAAAGAAACTGCAACATACAGAAAACTTGGCGAAGAAGAAATTGAAGCATACGTTAACAAAGTAGTGGAACGTAAAGAACAGGAAAAGAAAGAAGCAGAAGAAAAAGCTAAGAAAGAAGCAGAAGAAAAAGAAGCACGTAAAGCTGAACTAAAAGCACAGAAAGAAGCTGAGAAAAAAGCAAAAGAAGCTGAAGAAGTTGAAGAAGCTGATGAATCTGCTGAAGATGATGAAGAATAATCTTCATCCCATACATTTTTTAACCACCAAAAAAAAAACATTACTATAAAACTATTTTTAAAAATTCAAAATCTACAAAATAACATAATTATTAATTGTTATTACTTATAAAATATTAAATGATATAAAAAAATAAAATTATGTTAAAAATTAATCATATTACTAGGTGAAATAAAATGGTAAATGTTGATGATGCAGTAATAGCAAGATTAGAAAGTTATGGAGAAAGATTTGAAATATTAGTAGATGCTGAATTAGCTGCAGATTACAAAAGAGGAAATGATATAGAAATAGAAAATGTACTGGCAGTTGAAGAAGTATTCAAGGATGCTCATAAAGCAGATAAGGCATCAGAAGAGAATATGATGAAAGCCTTCGAAACAACAGATGCCTTAGAAGTTGCTGACATAATCATTAAGAAGGGTAACATACAAATCACTGCAAACCAAAGAAAAAAGATGCAAGAGGAAAAAACCAAGCAGGTAATTAGTAAAATTGCACGTGAAGCTATTAACCCACAAACAAAACTTCCACACCCACCAAACAGAATTGAAAAAGCTATGGAAGAAGCAAAAGTTCATATTGATCCTATGAAAACAGTTGAGGAACAAATAGAACCAACCGTGAAAGCAATCCTTACAAAAATCCCTATACGTATTGAGAAAGTACAAGTAGCTGTTAAAATTCCTGGAACATATGCTGGTAAGTCATATAGTATTGTTTCACAATACGGTAAATTAATTAAGGAAGAATGGGAAAATGATGGAAGCTGGATTGGTATTGTGGAAATTCCTGGCGGATTACAGGACAAATTTTACACAGACCTTAGTGGATTAACCCATGGTGAAGTCGAAACAAAACTTCTTAAATAAGTACTAGTGATGAAGATGTTGTTCGTAGATAACAAACAAATTGTTTTACCCGGACATCTACTAGCCGACAGTGATCTTAAACTAGGACGAGGAACTTTCAGAGAAAATGGGAAAATTTTTTCTAACATGACAGGTATTGTGTATTTGGAAAGTGAAACAATTAGTGTCATACCTTTCAAGTATACTTATAAACCCAAATATGGTGACTTAATTATAGGTAAGGTAGTGAGTTCATCATATTCATCATGGACAATCAATATTAACAGCATATACCATGGATATTTATCAGCTTCCGAATTGTATGATAAGAACGAACAGAATATGAACCAGATAATTAATGTTAAGGATGTTCTGCTTTTAAGGGTTGCTAATGTTGATGAAATTAACAGGGTTAAATTAACTATACGTTCCCATGGTTTAGGAAAATTTAATCAGGGAGTTATTGTACGAGTAAAACAACCAACAGTACACTTTTTAAGTGAAGAGAATGCTTTTCTTAATAATATGATACAAGAGTATACTTGTACTGATATGATTGTTGCAAAAAATGGTTTAATATGGATTAATGGACTTAAGGAAAATGTTGAGAAATTATTGAAAATTATTGATGAAATAGAGAAAAATCCATTCAAACATAATCTTATTAAAATAGTTCAATCTAAAATTATGAACTTATAAAAAGGGAGATATAAAATGAATAAACAATTTATTAGAAAGGATGGACGGGCATTTAATTCTCTGCGTAATATGAAAATGAAGGTTGGCGTGTTAAATAATGCTGATGGTTCCGCATATGTTGAATGTGGTAATAATAAGGTTTTAGTTGGAGTGTATGGGCCTAGAGAATTATATTCTAAGAAGCATTCAAAGCCGGATGGTGCTGTTTTAAGATGTAAATATAATATGGCCCCTTTTTCTGTTAAGGAACGTAAACGGCCTGGACCTGATAGGCGTTCAACTGAAATATCCAAGCTTATTTCTGAGGCTATTACGCCAGGTATTTTTTTAGAGAAATATCCTCGTTCTTCTATTGATATTTCAATCGAAGTATTGGAGGCAGAGGGTGGTACTCGTTGTTTAGGTATTGTTGGTGCCAGTCTTGCCCTTGCTGATGCTGAAATTCCTATGAGGGATTTGATTAGTGCTTGTGCTGTGGGTAAGGTTGATAACCATATTGTTGTTGATTTATCTGAAGAGGAGGATCAGACTGGCCAGGCAGATATGCCTGTTGCTATTATGCCTCGTACGGGTGATATTACTTTCTTACAGATGGATGGTAATTTATCAGTTCCGGAGTTTGAGGATGCGTTGAAGTTGGCATTTGATGCTTGTTATTTTATTAATCAGTTACAGCAGGAAACATTGTTAAGTAAGTACGGAGGAGAAAAGGATGGTAAATATTATCTCTGAAGTATCAAAGGATAAGGTTTTTGATTTATTGAATCATGAACAGCGTATTGATGATAGGGAATTTTCGGAGTATCGTGATATCAAAATTAAAACTGGTTTTATTAAAAAGGCTGATGGTTCGGCTATGGTGTCTATTGGTGGTACTACTGTTCTTGCGGGTGTGAAGGCTCAAGTTGCTACGCCTTTCCCTAATAGTCCTGATAGTGGTATTATCATTACTAATGCTGAGTTGCTTGCTATTGCTAGTCGTAATTTTGAGTATGGTCCGCCTAATAAGTTTGCTGTTGAAATTTCCCGTGTTGTTGACAGAACTATTCGTGAGGCTCCTCTTATTGATTTGGGTAAGTTATGTATTGTTGAGGGCAGTAAGGTTTGGAAGTTGCATGTTGATATTGATATCTTGGATTTTGATGGTAATTTGATGGATGCTACTTGTTTGGCTGCTGTTAGTGCATTGTTAACTACTAAGATTCCTACTGCTAAGTTTGTTAATGATGAGTTGTCTATTGATGAGGATCATTTAGCTGGTCTGCCTATATTGAATAAGAGTGTTTTATGTACTGTTGTTAAGGTTAATGATCAGTTGATTGTGGATCCTATTCATGTTGAGGAGACTTTGATGGAGGCTAGTCTTTCTATTGGTTTTAGGGAGGATGGTACTTTGTGTGCTCTTCAAAAGTGTGGTTTAAATGTTATGACTGGCAGGGAAGTTATGCAGTCGATGAGTATGGCTTTTAATCATAGTAGGGATATGTTTTCTTTACTTGAAAAGTTGAAACCATAAGTATATATTAGATAAAGTTTAAAGATATTATATAGTTATATTATAAGGAAAATAGATTTTAGGTGTCTATTGGTTTAATTCCGAAATAATATTATTTTTTAAGCTAATTATTTGAAGTGCAGCAAGATTGTTGTTACTTTTTAGTTAATGAATACAATGAGTGGAGAAGTGCCTGTTAAACATTTTTATAGGTTTTTGTTTTAGAGGTAACTGTCTTTACATGTTATAATTATCTTCAAATATTTTTTTTAAGATATGGAAAGATAAACAATATTTCATATATTAACTTAATGGAAGGTGAAAAAATGGTAAGAAAAAGTAAAGTAGGATCTACTGGACGTTTTGGTGCTAGATACGGTAGAAAAGCTAAAAGAACCGTAAGAGATATCGAAGATAAAATGCATGCAAAACACATTTGTCCTAGATGTGACAGACCAGGTGTAAAAAGAACCCACGCTGGTATCTGGAAATGTAAAAAATGTGGTAACGTATTTACTGGTGGAGCATACATTCCTACAACACCAATGGGAAAAGTTGCAAAACGTAACATTAAACGTATCGTTGGAGGAGAATAAGCATGTACAAATGCATTAAATGTGGACAAACAGTTGATGTTAAAAAATATTCGGAATCAAAATGTCCTAAATGCAGATACAGAATTTTATTTAAAGAAGTTCCTGTAGTAAAACGTACTATTAAAGCTCGATAAGTATTTTTACTATTTTTTTATTAAGGGTATTATTCCCTTTTTATCCTTTTTATAAACTATTTTTTTATTATATTATTATTTTCATAGTGATTATTTATGTTATACGATGTAAATTATAAGTTTGTGATTTCTACTAGTAGAAAGCCTACCCAGATTACAAGAAGATTTGCTCAGTTTTTGAAGCATTATTTTAATGCTGTTTATATTAATAGGGGAAAGTCTAGTTTTAGTAAGATTGTTAATCAGGCAAAAAGTTATGAGAATTCCCTGTTGTTGGTTATTACTGAAACCAAGGGTAATCCTAGCAGCGTAAATGTTTATGATTTAAGTGTGGATGCTGAAAATCCGTGTTGTAGCATTTATATTAATGTGTCTTTGCCCCAGGAGAATAGTAGTGTGAATACTGATAGTTCAGCTATTGTGTTAATTAATAAGGCACGGGGTTTGGATGACTTGTTTGTTAGTATGAGTAGTTTTAAGAGTGGTGAAAAGATTAGGAGTAACTGTATTGTCATACGGGATTATGAGGATAATATGTATAGTGCCGATTTTATTGATAAGAAAGGTTTGGATACTGATTATAGGGTTTATATTAAGGGGTTTAAATTGTATTAGGATGATGAGTTTTATGTGTGAAGATAAGATTTTAGATAGTGTTGAAACTGTGTTTAATATAGAGTATGATAATTGTCATGATGCTGAGATTGTTTATAATTCTATTAAGCCGGAGATTTCTTTTGCTCGTGGTGAACGTTCAACTAGTGAGATTGAATTAGAGGGTAATGTTATTGTTATCCGGATTTTTTCTAAGGATGTTGTTAGCTTACGTGCTTCTATTAATTCTTATGTTCGATGGATAAAATTATCTAATGAAATCATAAAAATTTAATATGATGATGGAGATATATTATATTAATATAAATTTACGTTAATTATTTTATTTAAAGAAAGAAATATTATAGGTGAGAAAATATGGATATGCCACAAAATGTACAAGAACAATTAAATCAATTCCAACAAGTTCAACAGCAGGCTCAGTCAATTGCTATGCAAAAACAAACTGTTACTTTACAGATTAATGAAGCTAAAAAGGCTTTAGATGAATTATCTAAAACTGCTGATGATCAGGATGTTTATAAAACTGCTGGTCCTTTACTTATTAAGACTAATAAGGCTGACAGTGAAACTGAATTGAAAGATAGTATTGAAATGCTTGAAATTAGGCAGAAAACTATTGAAAAACAGGAAAAACGTATTGCTAGCAGACTTGAAGAATTACAGACTAGTCTTCAGAGTGCTATGAGTCAAGTACAGCAATAGATTATTATTTTTTTTCTATTGTTTATCCTTTTTTATATTATAACCACCAAATTTTGTTTTTTATTGATAAACTGATTTTTTTTTATGGGAGAATTTTATTATGATACCGTTAACTGATAGTGAAGTTGAAGAAATTATTGATATTGCATATTCTACTAGTGAAAGATATATATTGAAGCATGTGAATAAGAAGGAGTTTGAGGATATTAATATTACTATTAATCTTGAGCGTGGTAGTGAAGGTTTTGATATTGATATAGATATTGATTTGGATAGTGATGTTAATTTACCTGATGATTTGGCAGATGCTGCTATTAATCTTAGTTTGGATGCTGTTGATGAGTATGTTGAAAATAGAAATAAGAGTTTAGATTAGTATGATTATTCCTGTTTTTGATGTTAAGGATGGCATGTGTGTTAGTGGTAAGAGTGGTTTCAGGGATACTTACACTAGATTGGATAGTGTTTATGGTGATGATATTTTTGAGATGTCACTTAGTCTGAGGGATGCTGGTGCTCGTGTTGTTTATATTGCTGATTTAGATAGGATTATGGGTGTTGGTGATAATAGTGGCTTGATATCGGATGTTAATGAGGTTGTTCCTGTTTTGTTGGATAATGGTGCTTCATGTGTTGATGATATTATTTTTAATAAAAATATTTGCACTTACCCTATATTAGCTACTGAAACTATGAATATTATAAGTGATGTTGAGCAAATTTTCGAAGAAATGCCTCATGATAATATAGTTATAAGTGTGGATATTAAGGATAATGAACTGTTAGTAAAGAATAAGTGTATCAAATTGGATGATATAATACGCCTAATCAATAAGGTTAAACCAGCATACACAATACTCTTAAACCTATCACAAGTAGGTACAGAAAAAGGAAACACCACAAACATAATAGAAGACATCATAGAAAAAACACCATACACACAACACATAATAGCAGGCGGAATAACCAACCAAAGCATCACATCCTACAAAAAAAAGGGCATAGACAACTTCATAATCGGCACAATACTACATGAAGGAAGACTATCCACAAAACACACATGGTGAAAAATATGAAAAATAAAATACTCAGTATAGGTCCGGTGACAAAAGACAAGATAATTACACCACACGACACATATACACAGATAGGCGGTGCAGTATACTACCAGACAATGACATTAACCCAACTAAAACAAGACACCACATCAATAATAACAATAGGAAAAAATGATACAAAACTACTAAACAATATAATGAAAAAACAAGAAATAATACTAAAAGAAAAAACACAAGAATACACAAACATCTACGACACAAAACTAAACAGAACACAAAAAGCAATACTACCCGAAAACACAATACACCCACAAGACATAAAAATCAACCTAACACCCATAAAATACGCACTAATATCACCCCTATCCCCAGAAGACATACCACCAGAAACAATACAACACATAAAACAACACAACACAACAACAATACTACTACCACAAGGATACCTCAGAAAAACAGACAAAAACAACAACATAACACAAAAACAATGGACCAACAAAGAAAAATACCTCAAACACACAGACATAATATGCCTAGACAAAAAAGAAGCAAAGACCGCATTCAACATAGACAACATAAAAAAAGAAACCATAAACAAGATAATAAACAAATACAACCTCCAACAAGTAATCATAACACTCGCAGAAAAAGGATCAAAAATCTACACAAAAAATGAAACAATAAAAATACCAGCAATAAAAACCACAAAAAACATAGACGCAACCGGACTAGGAGACACATACATAGCAGCATACATCACAAAACTACAAGAAACCAGAAACATCAGAGAAGCAGGACTATTCGCATCAATAACAGCAAAAGAAAAACTAGAAAACAAAGGCCCACTACAAACAAACAAAGAAAAAATAGAAGAAGAATTAGACAAGTATAGATAAACTAACAAATGGGATAAGAACAGCCAAGACAAACAATGCAATGCCCACAACCAACTGTATCCTATTTTCTTCTAACCCACCAGATAACATGAAATATATTCCGGCAACAGCAAATATTGTAGGAATAATCTCAGAATATAATAATAAGAAGTCCATATCTCTAATCTCCAATTCAATCAATTAAATAATAATAATCCCTTAACTATAAAGCCAATAATATTTATGATAATATAACAATATACATTTTACTATTTTTCTTATAAAATCTTCATCAAATCAATCAAACTATTAATTTCCCGCACATTCTCAGATACACCCATATCCTCAAGAACATCCTTCTGTTCAGAAGTAAGCTTAGAATTAATAAGCATACTCTGCATACCAGCATTACAAGCACCCATAATATCCGCATCAAAGTTGTTACCAATCATCAAAGAAGTACCCGCAGTAACACCAAGCCTCTTCATAGCAATCTCAAAAATCTCAGGATCCGGCTTTTCAACACCAACAGATTCAGATGTAACCACATCATCAAAGAATGGGTAAACACCCAGCCGAACCAACTTCTCCCACTGCTTCAACTCCTTACCATTAGTAATAAGACCAACCTTATACCCCTGACTTTTAAGGTACAATAGTATGGAGAATGATTCAGGTTCCAACTTAAGCATAGCAAACTTAGTATTATGATAAGTGATTATACCATTAACAATTATTAAAGGATCCTCCTCACCATTAACCTCCTCAACAAGGATATTAAAATGCTTATCATAATTTGAACCCTTATCCTTGATAATTCTAATCAGATGCTCATAACCTTCATCTTCAGTACATTTAAGACCATTATGCACCATTGATTTAACTGCAGCACGCCTAGCAATAGCAGCAAACCCTGAAGTATCATATATAGTGTCATCCATATCAAAAAATACTGCTCTAAACATATGTATAAATATATGATTCTTACATTATTAATAAATTTTCATGAAAAAATAAAAGAATAAAAAATATTTGGAGTTTAAAGTTTAAATGAACCATCAAGAATGGATTCCTTAAGTTCCTCTGCAATATCCATTCCACGCTTCTTATCAGACTGCCTGCATGTAACAGGGATGCTTCTTTGCTTACCATCAGCTTCGATTCTGATATTACCAAGTTCAATGCTTGGCACACCACGTGGACAAACATATGCACAGTATCCACAACCATAACATAAACTGGTATCTATCGTTTTATCTTTACCATAAGCATTTACTGGACAGTAAAGTTCTGGTAAACATGGAATACAGTTAAAACATTTATCAGGGTCTGTTGTTGGCCTGTAATCCACATCATCCCATACAGTATAATCAATATTATCTATTGGCAAGTGTCTTCCATGAATATCACATACAGGTAATTGTATGTCCTTGTTAAGTACTTTTAGGTTTTCAAGCACTTCTTCACTTGTAACAGGTATAGGGATTGCAACAGAATCAAATACTTCAGGACCCATACCAGTCTTAAATCCTCCAAGATAATATGAGTTCATTTCCTTAATGTCAGCAGTAAGCAGTAGGTTAGGTTTTTCATCAGTACTTCTTGTACCATTATCAATTATTACACCCTGAGCACCATTTAACAGTACCTTTGTACCCGGCCTTATTACTTTCTGTTCGGGATCGTTTGCCAGTGGATTTATGTCACCACACCCACTGAATGAATAATTATTATATGGTCCCTCCATTGGAGCTACATTAAATATGGATTCCTGTGCTTTTCTTTCAGGATTTGTGAATGAATTATAGTTCTTGAAGGCCATACGTGTACCAATGATTCTGGCCGTGCCAAGATCATCCAATGTTATTTTAGTATTGAACTCTTTTCCTTCATTATCAAATACCTGAACATCTATTTCTTTGCCTTCCACAAGGTCTTTAAGTAGGAATCCTCCACCATATCCTTCCCTTGTTTTACTATGATTTGTACCGTAGAGTACAACATCAACGGATCCTAATAATTCATTAGGACATGGACCCGGATATGCTGGAACACCATTAAGGTAGACTTCTTTTGCCTTGTTAAATTCTCCTGGTTCGGATACTGGAATATGTAGTAATGCTGTGGTTCCACTCATCACACCACTGGTTCCACATGTTACTACGTCAACATCATCCAATGTAACTTCTTCACCATTTTTTAATTTAGTTTTAAGTTCTTGTGCTGTCAGTACTACTGCGTCACCTGAATCTAATTTTTCCCTAATTTCATCTACTGTTTTCACCATGTCTTAACCACTCCCCTACTGTTTTGTTCATTATTCTATTTTAATGTTTTGTTAAAAGTTATTAATTAAATTAATTCCATATTTCATAACTGAAGTAACATTAGGCTCATTAGAAATGCGTCTGTTAATAGGTGAGATAAATATGGTACTAATAGATTTCTTGTCTTATAGTAACCGTATACTTCGAAGATTGAGCCCAGGCCTTGTATTAGTAAAACAGAGTATATTGTGACTCCATCAGTGTAATGTAGTAATCCGAAACCTGCCATTACTATGATTGCTGAGACTATGAATGATAGTTTACGCTTTTGTGAAAACTTATAGAATAGTCTCATGAAGAACATTAATGGTATGAATTTAATTAGTTCTTCGTTCATCATGGAAAATATTAGTGAGATTATGGTTTCTATTGTCACATAATCTTCCTGTACTACTCCTCCAGTGCCTGTTAATCCTAGTGTGTCCAGTAGTATTATCATGATTATTGCATAACAGATGTATCCTAGAAACATTAGTATTGCTATTTTTAGTTCGTCATTTGTGGGTTTGCGTATTATGAGATTATAATCCCATCCTAGATAGTATAGTAGTGGTATGATCATTATTGTGCATTGAATTATGCTTGATAGGAATTCTGAATAATCATATATTGATGCTGATGCTATGAAACCTAATAGTATTGATATGAATATAAGTATCCATCCGGTTACTGGCATTCTAGGATTATGTTTGTAAAATGGGAAATCGTATACTGCATAATCCTTTGTTAATATTTCTTTTAAAATGTTTTTTATCCCCTTTATTACTTGTTGATATTATATTAGGATTTTCATTATTTAAAGGATTTTCTAAAAAAAGGATATGTTAAAAAAAGTTTAAAAATAGTTAATAAAATGAATTAAGTTATTATAATTCATTTATTTTATCATGTAATGCAGTGAATGCTTCTTCTTTCTTATCAAGTTGTGTCATTCCCGCACCTTGTGCAAGGTTAGGTTTTCCTCCTCCTCTTCCACCCATGATTTCACCGATAATGTTTATTACATCACCCATTTTCAGGCCTTTATCCACTATCTGCCCGTTACATGATGCTACAATATTTCCCTGATTGTTAATGATAACAGCAAGGTCTGCTACTTCATCCTTCTCCACGAGGTTTGTTGCTATTTCTCTTAGCTGTCCTGCCTGTGCATCCATTATTTGTGTTAATATTTTGTAACCGTTTACTTCTTCAACATTATCCTGGAGTGATGATATTTTTGCTTCTGCTAATTGTTTTTCTAGTGCTTTTATTGTTTTTTGCTGTTCCTTCCATTCATTGAAGAACCTGTTACATGTTTTAGGTAACTGTTCTGCATCTACGCCGAACACGTCACTGCTTTCTCTTAGGATGTCATCTATTTCCTGTATCTTGTTTATTGCACTGTCTGCTACTGCGAATTCTATACGTTCCACTCCGTCCTGTACTCTTTCTGTTTTAAGTACTTTGATGATTCCAACATCACCAGTGGTTTGTACGTGTGTTCCTGCACATGCTTCCACGTCTACGCCTGGTATTTCCACTACTCTTATGTCTTTTCCAGGTACTATACCTCCCTGGTATAGTTTGAATCCGTACTTGATTTCTGCGTCTGTCCTGTCATACCATTGTATGTTTACTGGGAGGTTTTGTTTAACGTACTCGTTTGCAAGTTTTTCTATCTGTTTTAGATCGTCTGTTGTGATTCGTTTGTAGTGTGATAGGTCGATTCTTGTTTTTTCTATTCCATTTTGTGATCCTGCCTGCCATATGTGTTTTCCTAGCACTTTTCTTGCTGATGCTATGATAAGGTGTGTTGCTGAGTGGTTGCTTGTAAGTAGGTCTCGTCTTAGTGCATCTATTTCACCAGTTATTTCTTCGCCTATGATACCGTCTAGTTTTTCTATGTCTTCTTTGTCTACGTGGTGTAGTACTATTCCGTCCTGTTTTTCGGCGTAGGTTATGTTTATTGTTGTTCCATCTGGCCTGGTGATTGTTCCTTCATCTGATGGTTGTCCTCCACCTTCAGGGTAGTATATTGTCTGGTCTAGTATTATCTTGTTTGAGTCTTCTACTCCCAGTACTTTGGCCGTGAATTGTCTTTGCTGTAGGTCATCATAGAATGCCAGGTATGTTTGTGGGTAGTCTAGTTCTAATGGTTCTTGTTCTTCTTCGTCTTCTTCTTCGTGTGCTGCTGCTATTTGTGTGTAGAAGTTGTCTGGTATGTTTGCGTCAAAGTCGTTTTCATTGCATATGCTTTCTACTGTTTCTGGTGGTATTCCGTTGGAGTCGTAGAAGTTTATGAGCATGTCTGTTGGGAATGATGTTTGTCCTTCTTTTCTTAGTTTTTCTATTGAACGTTTTACAAGGTTTCTTCCCTTGGTGAGTGTTGTATGGTATCTTTCTTCTTCGAGGTCTGTGATGTTTAGTATGTGTTCTGCGTTGTCCTTGATTTCTGGGTATGTTTGGCTTAGGAAGTCTAGTTGTATTTTCATTATATCTGATAATGATTCTTTGAGTCCTAGTTCGTTCATGTATTTTACTGTTCTTCTTAGCACTAGTCTTGCAAGGTATCCTTCTTTTACGTTGGATGGTATTATCCCGTCTGCTAGCATGAAGCTTAGACATCGGGTATGGTCTGCTACTATGTATATTGCTTCCATTGGTGCTGTTGCTTTTCTTAGTACTTCTGGGTCTAATGATAGTTTTTCTGCTACTTTTTTTCGTAGGAGTTTTAGGTCTGATATGTCTTCGAGGTCCATCATCCCTGCTATTCTTGCATTTTCTGATAGTATTTCTGTGTCTAGTTCTACTCCGCTTAGTTCGGTTAGTTTGTCTATTACTGGTCCGAATGTTGCATCATATGCGGTTGGTGTTCCCTGACTTACCCATGCTATACGTTCTAGTCCGTATCCTGTGTCCACTATTCTTAATGGTATTTCTTCGAGGCCATCTTTGGTTGTTTTGTATTGTATGAACACTAGTGTTGCTAGTTCTACTCCGTGTGCACATATTTCATAGGATGGTCCTTCGTTTCCTCCACCTTTCCACCAGGATTCTATGTAAGTTATTTCTTCTGGGTTTATGCCTATGCTTACCAGGAATTCGTAACAGTATCTTAGTGTTTGGTCTTTCCAGTATATTTCGTTGTCGTCACTGTTGAATGCGTGGTGTGCTCCCATTGTGAAGCAGGTCATGTGTCTTCCACTTCTTCCCACATTATCCACATCATTTAATCTTATTGATGGCTGTGCTATTGTAAGAGGATTTGCCGGAGGCCTTACCATTCCACTTGTTACCCATGGCTGGAAGTCATATATTGTAGCTCCCACCAGGAATACGTCATTTCTCCATCTTTTTGCAAGTACTGGGTACCTGTCTATTGGTGTATGGTTATTGTTTTTGAAAAATTCCTTAAACTGTTTCTGAATACCCATCAGATCGTATTGTTTGTTTGTAACAGGATTACCAATAAATTCATACTCATCACATGGAGCATCTCCACATGTTGATCTTTCTTTTATTGACCAGAAAGTCTGTCCACACTTACTGCAGACATGTTTTTTAAATCCTAAATCTTCTAATTCAAAAGTCATAATTATTTACTCGCTTTTTATAGTATTTATTAATGTTAAAAATGATATGTTTGTTAATTTATTATAATAAGATATCTGTTTAAAATGATATAAAAAAGTATTCCGGTTAGAGGAAATGTTTTTGAAAAAGAGAATATTTTTTTGCAAATAGAAAATAGGGTTTTGATAAAAAAAATTATGAAAAAGAAGGTTTAAATGTTAAAGTGGCCAAATATTAACGAATTGGGATGTTTCATTACGTTGACCTAGATAAGCTTGTCTTGCTCCGGTAACAAGCATAAGTTTTTTGATTTTTATATCAGTAGGTACTTGTAGTTTATATACTAATACAATAACAAATTCAAAAAACAATAATACACAAAATATAAACAATAATGGCACATATTTAAATCAAACAACAAACACCTATAACACTACCTTAAACTATACTGTTAAAGTTAATGATGAAATAACTAAAACAACAGAAGTACAAAAAGATAATACTACTGAAAAAATTAGAGATATTTCAATAAAAAATATCAGCAAAATTAAAGTCAAAAATGATAATAACAAACAAAATACTGATAATCTAACTAACAATAGTATAAGTTCATCAGGCAATACAAAACATTTCAAAACAATAACACAAAAACCAATAAAAACCATAACTTTAAAAGAAAATTCACCTATCACATTACTATGGTTAGAAACATTATTCAATAAAAAATTCACCAATAAACAACTTCTAATTTACATAGACGACACATTAGTATATAATGGAACAACAACTACTAATTCAACTGAAATACTATTTAAAATTGTTAAAAAGTACAAAGGAGAACATGTATTAAAAGTAGTTGAAGGTGACAATATCTATCAAAGAGAATTTTTATAAAAAAACTCTCTTAAACTTTTTTTAAAAAAAAAATAATACAACCCAACATATTTTCTAATTTAATTTTGAGAAATAATATATATACTTCATATCATTATTAATATTTTATTATAAAAAAATACAATTAATGACATAATGAATATTTACATGAAAAATAATCAAGATACAGTTAAAATAATTTAAGATTAAATTATTCAACATACTTAATTAACTTCTCAATAAATAATTTTAGATAATCTAATAATTATACCGTTTACATTAATAAAAT
Organism: Methanosphaera sp. ISO3-F5; assembly: GCF_034480035.2. Classification (NCBI taxonomy): domain Archaea; kingdom Methanobacteriati; phylum Methanobacteriota; class Methanobacteria; order Methanobacteriales; family Methanobacteriaceae; genus Methanosphaera; species Methanosphaera sp. ISO3-F5. The sequence continues at coordinate 1,974,893 of NZ_CP118753.2, read as the reverse complement.
GGCTCTGTAGAAAACCTTGCTTTGAGGGAAATATGAGTAATACCCAAATATAGTATTTTTACAGAGGGAAATATTTTATTTCAATATTCTCCTTTCTTCATCATAATACAAATCTCACTCATATTGAGTAATCGTATTTTTCATTTGATTCCTGCCTAATTGCCGCCAACGCTAAGCATAGTAAGTGGTACAGGCGATCTCCGGGAAACCCTCGGTTCACATATAAAATACTTTGTTTATATAATTATATTTTTTTTAACCCTTCTCGTTGTATGTTTTTGGCTGCATTTATGTCTCTATCATGTGTATTTCCACATTGTGGACATGTCCATATTCTGTTGTCGAGTTTTAACTTGTCATTGTAGTATTGGCAGTTATTGCATGTTTTACTGGAGGGGTACCATTGGTCAATGTGTATTAGTGTTCGTCCATGTTCATATGCTTTTTGTTCTATTATTTTTGTGAACATGTGCCATGATTTTTCCTGTATACTCTTAGATAGTCTGCTGTTTTTTAGCATACCTTTGATGTTTAGTGTTTCCATGCAGATTACCGAGTATTTTTCTGTTAATCGTTGCGCTATCTTATAAAAGTGATAGTCTAGTATGTTATGTATTTTTTCATAGGTTTGTGCTATCATCTTTTTGATTTTATTATAGTTTTTGCTGCCAAATTCTTTCTTAGATAGTTTTCTTTGTAATCTTCGTATTCTATTATTTAATTGTATGATTTTATTTTGCTGTGGGAACTGTATTATTTTGCCCGTGTTTATTGTGACAAAACGTGATACTCCCAAATCAATACCACAACTACGATTATTACTCTTAAAAACATGTCTTGTAACATCTTTACATAAAATAGAAACAAAATATTTGCCGGATGCTTTTCTTTTAACAGTTACAGATTGTATTTGACCAGTTATCTTTTGATGAGTACGAAATCGTATCCAACCCACCTTAGGAAGACGAATACAATTACCATCAATCCGGATATTGTTATTGATATTATTAGTTTTATAAGATTGTACTGGATTATACTTGCTTTTATAACGCGGATACTTGCTGATTTGGTTAAAGAATCTGTTAAATGCATTTTCTAAATTTTTCAATGATTCAATTAAACCTGTGGAATCAACTCGTTTTAACCAAGTTTTAGACTTTTTTAGTTCAGTTAACATAGCAGAACAATCATAAAAAGACAAATACTCTCCCTTTTCAGCATATACTTTCTTTTTGGCATCCAGAAAAGTATTAAAAACAAACCGACAACAACCAAACTGATTGGTGAAAAAATTCTCCTGAACCTCATCAGGATAAATACGAACAACAAAACTCTTATACATAACAACTATCAAAAAAATACACCAAATAATAAAATATTAAATATAGATAATAAATTATTACTTATTGTATAGTTAATCAATGTCGTCAGGTTAAGATTTCTTTCTTTATGTAAAAGATTTAAATTTAATTTTAACTGATTTTTATAAACTAATTTTTATTAAATTTCTTAATTATTTAACTATTTTTAAAAATAGGCTCATATAATTAAAATTAGATGTTTTTATAATATATTATTTCTTCATGATGTTTATTTTACAGTATCCTTATTTTATTTATTTGATAGTGATTATTCTGGTTTTATTTTTTTGTTATTTTGATATTTATCAAATAGTAGCATAATTAAGAAGTTATATGATTTTTATTTTATGTTTAAAAATAGTAGAATAGTTTATATATGAAATGAGGGAATAGTTTATATTATGAAGCTAAAAAACATTCCCTCAATATTATTTTGTTGTAAGTTATTGATTTACTTTTTGATTTTTGATGGATTAGAAAATGTTTGTCCGTATGAAAATGATAATTTTAAATACTCTTTTATTGAAGATTCTATAGAATCTGAGTGTGTTGATTTTAGAAAACATGTTTTGAATGATTCTGCTTTTACTCGTAATCGTATATGGGGTTTTGATGATTATGTTAAACATATATTGTTTAATCAACGTAAAACTATTCAGAACAATATTGATACTCATTTAAAGTACTCAAAAGATTGTGTTGGTAGTTATAGTAAACAGAGTTTTTCAGAACAGAGAATTAATATCAATCCAGATGTATTTAAAAGAATAAGCATTAATTATTTGAGAAATATTGGTTATATAAATTTACAAAAGAATTGTGAGTTCTTTAGAACTTTTTATGGGTTTCGTTTATTTGCTGGTGATGGATCTCGTTTTGAATTACCAAATAAAAAGTTAACATTGAAAGAATTTGGGTTTAAAGAAAATTATGATAAAAAGATTAATGTTGTCTTTTCAGGTGTTGTTGATGTTCTAAATGATTTCATGATTGATGGTTTAATTGGCAAAAGGGGTGTTGGCGAGCATACTTTGATTCATAAAAATATTGAAAAGTGTAAAAGACTGATAATTCCTGAAAAATCCATATTTATATTCGATAGAGGATATAATTCTATTGAATTAATGGTTAGAATAATAGAAATGCATAGTTATTTTGTTATCAGACTAAGAAAAGACACATACATAGGAGAACGTGAATCCATGACTTCTGATGATGAAATAGTTGAAATAGAATTAGACAAAACAAGACGAAACCAATTCCAAAACAACTATTTTAAAAATAAAATAAGATTCTTTAATTCATTAAATTTAAGAATTGTAAATATAAAACTAGAAACTGGAGAAATAGAAACATTAATAACAAATTTACCACAAGAAACTATGAGTAAAGAACAATTAAAAGAAATATATAAAGCCAGATGGGGAATAGAATGCACATATAAAACACTTAAACAAAGACTACAAATACAAAACTACACCGCACAAACAGAAATTGGAATACAACAAGACATATACTCTACATTTTTACTATATAACATATTTTGCTATTCCAGAATATACTTAAATCTAATAATTAACAAAAATATGAGAAAAAAAGGAAAAAAAGATTATTATGATGTAAATCAATCCCATCTTATCAGCAGATTAAAAATAGATTTATTCGAAACAATATTAGATCCATCAAAAGTCAAAAACTTCATCAATAACTTAATAAAAAAATGCACACCCGCACCAAACAAAGTTAAAAAGCCCCGTCAATATGAAAGAAAGAAAACAACACCCAACAGATACATACAAACACAATACAAACCAACATTTTAAAAAAAAAAGTTAATATGCCAAAAAAAAACAGGAAAATATTTTCATATCAAAAGCTTAACCTGACGACATTGTATAGTTAATAATTATTTTGATAATAGTATTTAAATATTTTGATAAAAAGTATTACTTTTCACACTTTATTCATATGATTTCTACAGGGCCAATAAAATAATAAAAAGTTAATGATAGTCATTACCCCAGAAAAAATCAGAAAAACAAAAAAAAAGATAAAGAAGAAGTTAAAGAAAAATTAAACCTTAACTATATTACTTGTTTCATTACGAGCTCCAAGATAAGCCTGCCTATCACCAGTAACAATCATAACCTTTTTAATCTTAATATCCTTAGACACTTGAATATTATTTAAGTTTACTTTACCATCTGTTGCTGTGAATTGCTGTGTTTTGTTCGTACTAGGATTAGTGTATGTTTTACCATTGATTTTTACTGCAATAGTACTGGTTCCAACTACATTGTTTCCTTTATAATCTTTGATACTGGTTTGTATGCTTATCTGATTATTTTTGTTTACTTTTACTTGTGATAAACTGATTGTTACAGGACTTCTTTGCACATTAAAAGTGGTTGTACCTCTAGTATCAGGATAGTAAGTATCACTTACTAGTACTGCTTCGACATCATAGTTACGTGTTGCACCTTCTTTGGTTACACCACCCATACCAGCAGGTACAGTGTATTTATAAGTAGCAGTATTGTTAGTTACTTTTACTAGTAGATTGTTACCGTTCTTGTCCTTGATTGTTTTACCATTGATTTTGAACAATACTTTTGTGTTTGTGCTCATTGCTGTTGTGTTTTTGGTGTTTGGTGTTTTATCTGTTAATTTTGCAGTGAATGTTATTGTCTGATATTGTTTTTGTGATTTAGGACTTGCTGTGACAGTTATTGTAGCATCTCGTTTCTTGATTTGAGCAGTTACTGTGCTGCTTTTAGCTTCATTATATTTGTAGCTTCCACTGTAACTAGCGGTTAAGTTTTTAATGTTTCTTAAGTAAAGATCGGCAGTAATTGTAACAGTTACTACTCCGTTTTGTACTTTGAATTTCTGTGCTGTTGCGTTGCTGTCAAATCTGCCATCGGTTCTTAGTGTTTTACCGTTTAGTTTGAATACAAGGTTTCCACCACTTACAGGGTTGCCGTTTGTATCAGTTATATGTGCAGTTAGTGTGATTTTCTCTCCTATTATTCCGTTTACTGGGTCTACTGTTACTGTTACATTGTTTTTGCTAGTGGTTGTTGTTACAGTTGTACTTGCAGGTTTATAATCTTTTGATCCTGAGTAGGATACTGTGATGTTGTCTGTTCCTGCTTTTGTATCTACTGGTATTACTGCTATTCCATTTTCGTCGGTTGTTGCTGTTCCTATTGTTTCTCCTTTGCTGTTTTTGACTGTTATTGGAGCATTAGCTATAGGATTTCCTAGTTTGTTATTTAATGTTACTGCAACTTTGGAGTTGCCTACTGTACCATTGTCTGGTATTGCTGTTATTACACTGGTTTTATTTAAGTCATCTATAATGTTTTCTAATTCCTGAATAGTTTGATTCTGTTCCTGTATTGTCTTGTTCATTTCGTCGATGATTTTCTGGTAGTTTGGTTCTATTGTGAATGTTTTTTCTGCTTCTGTTCCTTCTATTTCATCATTTGTTGTGATTTCTGCTTTGATTGTTGCTTCTCCTGGTGTGCTGTTTGTATCTGTTACTGTTATTATTCCTTCGGTGTTTGTTTTTAGTGTTGTGTTGGTTCCGTTTGGTAGTGTTATGTTTACTTCTGTTTCTGTTAGTGGGTTACCTGTTTCGTCTGTTACGTTTATTTCGATTATAACGTTTCCTTCGGTGTTATTTTGTACTTCTATTGTTATTTTTGCTTCTGGTTTTATTGTTATTGTTTTCATGGTACTTGAAGGGTTGTATGTTTTGTTTCCAGGGTATGTTATATTGTATGTGTATGTTCCACTGGTTATGTTGGTGATTGTTATTATTGTTGTGTCTTCTATGTTGTGTGCTGTTACTATTTGACCTGTTTCATCATATATTATTACGGTTCCGTTCGTAATTTTTTTAGTGTCATTGCCTGTTATGTTTACTTTAATTGATAAGTTTCCAACTGTTTTATTTGTGATTTCTGCTTTGATTGTTGTGTTTATTCTTTCAACATGGAATGTGGTTGAGTTTATGCTATCGGAGTATGTGTCGTTTCCTTCATAGAATACTTCCACATAGTTTTCATCAGGGTGTACTGCTGTGTATTTGTATGTGAATTCACCATCGGTGGTTGTGTTTATTTTTATTTCTTCTTCGTCAATGAATAGTATTATTGTTGCATGGGCTATTGCATTGTTTTCATTGTCGGTTAGTTTACCGGTTATTGTTATTTCGTTTCCTATGGTTGTATTTTCTGCATTAACTGTTATGTATGTGTTTAACTTGTTTACGTGGAATGTTGTTGAATTCAATGTGTCTTTATGGGAGTAGTCTCCATAATAGAATGCTATTATATAATTGTCTCCAACATTTTTTGCTTCATATTCTATTGTGAATGTTCCGTTTTCGTCTGTGGTTTTATTAATTTGTTCTAAATCAACATATAATGTTATGTTGGCATTTGGTATTGGTATATTATTTTCATCATGTAGTATGCAGGTTATGTTTGTTTTTTCATTGTATGTTGTATTGTTTGCGTAGATGCTTAGTTTTGTTTCTAATTGTTCTACTTCAAAGCTGGTTGTGTTAGTTATTGATCCTAGGTATGAATTTCCTGGGAATTTTACAGTAACGTTTTGTGTTCCTATTATGTTTGCTGTGTAATTAAACTGGTATTCACCATTTTCATTTGTTAAATTTGATGTTATATAATTGCCGTTAACATATAATTCAACTTCTTCTTGACTTAATACTGCTTCTGTTCCATCATTTTTAGTATAATACATTTTACCATTAATTGTGGTGTTGTTTGCCCATTTTACTGGGGTGGTAACATTTACGCTTAGTGTGTAATCATGAGGTAATTGCATAATGTATACATTGTTGTAAAATTTATTTATATTGTATAATTCTGCATCTTCTGTCTGATTGACTACTAATTTATAAGCATAATTGTCTCCATCAATATGATAACCTGTAATATAACTTTTTTTTGTCTGACTATCTTCTACTAACTCACATCTTACTCCTTCTTCTTCAGCATTCACGAAAATAAGAATATTAGCGTAATTTGGAACATAATTATCTTTTTGATCTAATTCAATCATTCCGTTTGTAATGATGAATGTGGATGGTGTGTTGTTTATGAAAACTGAATTTGTAACATTGAAATATTCGTAATTTTTATATTCATAGTTTGGTGCACTGATAGCTCCACCATAACTATATTTTGAATTATTTGCATGATTTGAAATGAATGTACAATTGTCGATAACTGTTTTCTTATTATTTGCACTGATAGCTCCTCCAGAACCATCTATGGAGAGAATAGTGTTATTTTCAAATAAAGTGTTAGTTATAACCATTTCAGTATCATCTTGAGAGTAACTTCCAGCACTGAATATTGCTCCTCCGTCTTCAGCTGCAATGTTGGATATGAATTGACTATTATCTATATATAAGTTTCCTCCATAATTATAAAAGGCTCCACAAGAATTTTCACCATTTGGGCTACTGTCAAAGCCGTTTCCAATAAATTTTGTCTGATTGATTGTTATATTACTCTGATGATTATTTATAGCAGCACCAGAACCATCATGATCATATTCACTTTCATATAATTTATTATTAATGAAATTGGATGAAATAATAGTACAATTACTGTCAGAACTTTCTATACAACCATTGTTTACAAAATTATCTGTAAAGTTGGAGTTTTTTATTATTCCATTTGCTTTGTATATTGTGAATGCTCCTCCACTGATTGCAGAATTATTGTGGAAAGTCAAATTATTCATAAAGAAATTTGCATTATTTATACTCATAGTATTGGATGATGGATTATACTTATCTCCTCCATTTGAATCAAAAATTGAGTTTGTAATATTAATATGATTCGTATTATTTCCATCAAAATCAATAGTGGAAATAGATTCTGCATAGTTTTTACTGAAATAACTATTATCTATAGATACATTACCTACAGTTGAAATAATCACTGCACCATCTTCCATATCATATCCTATTTTACCATTTGAAATGAATTCTGAATTATTAATAGTTAATGAACCACAAGTTTCACTTGAAAAATCTATTGCATCACCATTTTCAGCAATATTTGATATGAACTTAGAATCATTAATGACAACATTACCATCAGTTTTCATGTAAATTGCTCCACCAGAACCACTACTATCATCACCATTATTTCTAAATACAGAACCTGTTATTTCAAGATTACTATTATTAGTTGCATAACAATAAAATGCAGAACCTTCATCAGCAGTGTTTGAATCAAATGTTGTGTTTGTTATGGATGTGTTACCCATAGTTAGTATACATAACGCTCCACCATCACCTCTTCTATTTGACAAATCATTTGAACTAAATTCAGAATTGACTATTTCCAAGGTATTATTTCCAACACCCACATAATTTAAGATTCCATTACTACTGGTGTTATTTGTGAAAGTGTTGTTCATAATTTTTGTTTTACAAGTCCAGTTATAATATGTTTCTTTATACTCATCATTAACCGGATCATATTCTAATATTGCAGAAAAACGTCTAATAGTTATTCCATTGTACTCTGCTTTATTAGAATCGAAAGTATTGTTTTCTAATAATAAATTACCTTCAGCACTAGTAATTATACCAATATTATCTCCTTCATTTGAAATAAAATCACAATTTGTTACAGAGATGTTACCATCCCGATTTATATAAAGAACACTATTAGATTGATCATTTCTAATACTGCCCACTAAATAAAACTTGGTGTTATTAATCAATAAAGTAGAATTAACATTCGAATTACGAGAAGATAATGCATTTATTTTTTTACCATCGTCTCCTTTGAAGGTACAATTATTAACAACTGCTTCACCCCAAACATACACGTTTAATACATAAGTTCCCCAATTGTAGTCTCGTGCATAGTTAGAATCAAAAGTATTATTATCTAGGATAAATTTACTAATATTAGCACCATCAAGTTCAATAACTGAACTACTTGAAACTAGATTTTCCTTAAATGTATTATTAGCCATTAACACATAACCATAAGAGTTAATACCCATAATCCAGTTTACAGTAGTATCATACTGTTCACTATAACCATTACCTTCGAAATTTGAATTAATTATTTCAAGCGAACTTTTATTTTGACCGAAATAATAAATTGCTGCAGATTCAAACACATAATTTGATGTAAAATTACTATTATCTATAATGATACTACCTTCATTTTCATCTACACACAATCCACCACCTACTCCCATTAGGGGGTTATGCTGTAAATCAAATACTGTATTGTTAATTAAAAGATGACTATTTTCATGTCCTCTATAAGTTATTCCCATACCTTCAGCAGCTGTATTATTATAAAATATTGAATTAACTATGCTCGTGTTAGCATTACTTTCTATATATAAAGCCCCACCGGACATCAAATCATTGGTGTCATCAGAATAGTCATAATTAAAATCAACATCAAATAATGCATACCCATTAGAAGTGAAATTAGAATCAACTATGTTAAGATTATTGTTTGTTCCATTGAAATATACAGCTCCACCCAAACTGGTAACATGTAATTCACCATCTTCAGACTCATAGGGTGTTTTTTCAAGAGAAATCATATTTGATTCAAAACTTGAATTTATTATATTTAAATTAGAATTATTAACAGCAATTGCACCACCATAATCTGATCTTATACTCGTGTTTGCATGGTTTAATGTGAATACTGAATTGTTAATTGTTAAATTTCCATCTTTCTGGAATAGTCGGATAAGTCGGGAGGATTACTCTTCCCTTCTCTCCTAAGAACCGTACGTGTCCCTTTCAAGACATACGGCTCAAGCGTATTCTTTATCTCGAAATCAATTATAAATCCATGTTATTTTATTAATTGCCTTTGTTGTAAAGACATTCAAACGGTGTTTTCTTAAAAGCTTTCCTTATGTAATCCTTATATTCAGGGTCATAAGGATTGCAATTGTATTTAATTATGTGTGCATAGTGTATATGCACCCATTTCATCTTAACAAGTTGTATGCTAGGATTTTCTGGACTAGTAAGTATATAATTATCATCATGTTTATGATAATAATCTTCTTTGAAGTACCTATCTCTAATCCAATCCCATGACTTGTTAGGATGTTGTCTACGAAGATATCGATACGTTAATTTCCAAACGTAGTCATCAATGTCATTGAACGCTTTTTGGGCTACTGCTTGTTTCCAGTAATTGGCAGTGCCGATTATTAGACTGTTCAGTTTTCCAATTAGCTCGTCAATGTTTCCACTACTACGATATTTTAGAAACAATTCTCGTATCTTACTTTTAAGCCTTTTAATCCTGTCCTTAGCAGGTTTAATAAGCACTTTAATACCATTTTGTGTTGGGTATTCTCTGATGTTAAATCCGAGAAAATCAAAACCCTTATTTAATGGTGTTATATGTGTTTTATCCTCTGCTAATTTAAGACCACGTTCTTTGAGGTATGGTTCAATCAAAGAGTATACTTCTTCTGCATCTTCTTTTGTTCTACATAGTACTACAAAATCGTCTGCATATCGTATCATAGCATATCTTGACTGATTACTATAAGTAACTGTATTTCTAGCTTTTACTTTCTTGTAGGTTACTCCTAATGCTTCATCTAGTCCCGTTAGGGCTATATTTGCCAGTGTTGGCGAGATTATTCCACCTTGTGGCGTACCCATATCGGTTAAATCAAACATGTCATTATGTACATAACCTGCTTTAAGCCATTTACCTATGATATTCTTAGCAGGGAAATTACCCAACTGCTTTAATATCCAGTCATGGTCAAGAGTATCAAAACATGACTTGAAATCACCTTCAAATACCCAAGACCGATTACCTCTTTTTGTGAAGTGGTGTATGCGTGCGATTGCATGTCCTGCATTGCGCATTGGTCTAAAACCATAACTTGTTGGTTCAAAACCCACCTCTACACGTGGTTCAAGGGCAAGATTAACGACAGTCTGATACACACGATCAATAATGGTCGGTATACCCAACGGTCGCATTTTACCATTTGATTTACGAATATAAACCCTACGCACTGGTAAAGGTTCATATTCCTTTAATTTCATAGATTTAAGCTTATAGTATAAAGCCATTCTCTCAGGATGAGACCTAAGCACCATCCCATCAATTCCAGGTGTTCTACGGCCACTATTTAAAATGGTAGCCCTTCGAATACCATACAGAATTGTGGAATCCTTATTTAACAATAATCTTTGTAATTGTTTGGCTTTACTATATTCTTTTCTGATTTCGGCACAAGCTATATCACATTGTAACTTATAAATGCTCCGTTCAATCTTCTGCCATGGAATAGAATTCCATTCGCTAGTATAATCGGACTCTTTCTGTTTAGCATCCTCCAAAATACAATTTTGGCTCAAATCTGCATAAACATCCTTCGACATAAAGTTTTACACCTCTATAGTTATAATTGATATAGTTACCTGTGTTATATACACCTGCTAAAGTCAGCATATACCACGTAGTTATTATATCCCTTTAATTTCCTACTGTCTTAACGACTAATGTGGTCATTAGCTTTCTTAGCATCCCTTACCCTACTAGGTTTAGGAACACCGGTTCACACCGTAGTCCCCCCACACACACTTAATTGTGGGTCAAAGTAGGGCTTACCAAGTTTCTCTTCTTTCAGTTACGACTAACTTAGGCTCTCCCATTACGCCGACAAGCCTATGGGTTATGCTAAATGCATATGAGCAAAGTATGCATTGCCTGCTTGCAAAACAATGGGTAATGTAATATCCTTCCCCACTGCCTATGGTTACGACGCTTATAAGAGTTCATTCATCATTAGCCAATATTAGTCTTTCTCTAGCCCACACATCCATGGATATTAGGAGTGTGATTAGGCGTTTACCCTCATGCAACCCACATCATCCGTTGCCAGTTGATGCAGTTTCGGGCGAGAATAGCCCACATAACTAGGCTAATAATACAACGTATAATTGTATTATACTGATTATAAAAGGGAAAGAGAATTGCTTGTCGCACTAGCTCCACCATAAATACCTGATGAATTACATCTAGTTACAGTTAAATTATTAATTATAATGTTTGATGGATGCTTTATATTTATGAACTGAAACTTATTATTTCCATCAATAGTTTTTCCATTACCCTCTATTATGAGGTTTTTTATTGTTTCACTAACTGTTATTGTGTTAGTGATTGTGTATGTTTCTTCTTCACCACCAAGTGTGATTGTGGTGTCTTCTTCAGCCGTTTGGCTTGTCAAGTTATCATATAATTCCTGGTAGTTTGTGACTGTTTGTGTTGCTTGTTTTGTGCTTGTTTGCGTGTTCTTGTTTATTGTTTTTGCTGGTGTTTCTATAGTGTTTTCAGTGGTATGTGTTGTTTGATCCGAGATTGTTGTGGTGTCGTTATCAGATATGTCTGTAGCACTTACTATACCAATACTTGATATGATTGTGATAATTAATATCATAAGAAATATTTTCTTGTGTGTCACCTATTTTTCCTCCTATTTTTCTTTTAGTTCACATAAATTCCATGAATTGATTATTTTTTTTAATTTATAAAAAATGAAATAATTACCTTAATATTTTTTTTAGAAATAATTATATAAATTATAAATAAATTTGCTCTAATTAAAAGATTTCATGAACAATACTATTTTATTTATTATATGTATTAAATTTAGTGTTCATAAGTTTAAAAAAAGCATATTGATTTAATATGATTTAAAAGCTTTATAATTAGATGCTAATAAACTTAATTAATTAGATGAATATTTTTAATATTACTATTTAATATTAAAAAGAAGATTAAAGTTGAATGAGATAAAACAGGATCCTAGAACAAAATAGGAATATATTTGAGTATTTGTTATAAATATTTTTTATTTGGTAAAAAAAATGATTATTATTTTATTGGGTGGTTAATTTATTTAAAAGATAAAAAGAAAAGGGTTTGGATAATTTACTTATCCGAATAAAGCACCTAAACCTGCTGCTGCAGCTTCTTCTTCTGCTTCTTCTTCTTCCTCTTCTTCTTCTGGTTCTTCTTCAGCTGCTTCTGCTGCTGGTGCTGCAGCTGCTGCTGGTGCTGCTGCTACTGCTGCGGTTGCGATTGCTTCTTCAATATCTACATCTTCTAATGATGCGATTAATGCTTTGATTCTTGCATCGTCTGCGTCTACTCCAGCTGCTGATAAGATAGCTGCTACGTTTTCTTCGTTAATTTCTTTTTCTGCTGCGTTTAATAATAATGCTGCGTATACGTATTCCATGTTAATACACCTTTTAATTTTATATTATGTTTATTGTAATTAATACAATTATTTTCTTTTATATCTTTGTTAATGAATCTTAATTTGCTATTAAGATTTGAAATTTTTCCTTTACTAGTACCTTAAGAGTCTATCCGAATAGAGCTCCAAGACCTGCTGCTGCAGATACTTCTTCTTCCTCTTCTTCTTCAGGTTCTTCTTCTTCAGGTTCTTCTGTATTATCTGCAGGTGCTGCTTGTGCAGGGACTGAGTTAAGTTTTTCACTTAATTCATCGTCTAATGCATCACTTGATAATAATGATGCTACTGCTAACATTTGAGCATATGCTTTAGATAATATTTTATCAGTTGTTTCAGAAGTTAATATATTAGCATTTACAGCTAAGTTCATTGCTTCATTTGCTGCTTTCTGTATGAGTAATGGAGCAGATTCGCTGTTTGCTATACCTGCATTAACTGATAAGTTAATAGCATTTTGATATGCGGTTTGAATTGATTGAATGGTTTCTTCTTCATCAATTTTTAGCACATCTGCAGTATATATTGTGTCTCCTTCCCAAACTGCTAGTAAGTCCATACCTACTTCCATTGGATGAATTTCAAGTTTAGATAAAACATCTGCTACTTTTTTAGGAACTTCTTCTCCTTCTTTTACAACTGTTGCATCTTCTTGAACTACAATTGAACCTTTGTCAATTTTTGCAGGTATTCCTGCTTGTTGTAATTCACCGAGGATAGGTCCTGGTGGGAAAGATGTATCTCCTGCTGGAACTACAATATCAGCTGGAGCGATAGCACCAGCTTTTGCTGGAGCTTCCGTTTTACTATCTTCTAAGATTTTAAATAGTTTGAAAGGATTCATTTCTGTGAAGACCATTGCTGGTTGACCTTCAAGGTAATCTGCTAAACCTTCAACATTTTTGTTAGCGTTATCTAATGCGATTTTAATGAAGTTTTTACGAGACATTTTTAGGATTGCTTTGTCTCCTAAAGATTTTCTCATGGTTTGTAATTGACGTGCTGGGATGTCAGCTAAGTTTACAATACCGATTATTTCATTATTATTAGTTAACTCTTCTAGTTCAGCTACTTTTTCTTTTTTCCAATCTGCAACATGTGGCATCTAGATCACCCTCGTTACAGGTCCCATTGTTGTTTTTATGTATAAAGCCTTGATCTGTTTTTGACCTTTTTCAAGGTTACGATCAAGTACATCTAATATAGCATCCACGTTTTCAGCAATTTGTGCTTCAGTCATATCTTCGGATCCTACAATAGATTGTACAATAGGTTGGTCTTTCACTCTTACTTTTACTGTGCTTTTTAATCTTCCTAATATAACTTCAGGATTTGCACTTGCTGGTATAGGTTTTGGCATTTTTTTCCTTGGTCCTAATACTGGTCCTAAGAATCTACCTACTGTTGGCATTAAGTCAGATTGTGCAACAAAGAAGTCGTAGGAGTTTGCAACTTTTTTAGCTTCTGCACGGTTTTTACCGTAAGCTTCTAATTGTTCTTTGTTTATTACTAAATCTGCACCTGCTTGTTCAGCTTGGTATGCTAATTCACCTTCAGCAATAAATGCAATTTTAACATCTTTTCCACGTCCATTAGGGAGAAGCACTTCTTCATCTAAACGGTTTTCTGGTTTGTTTACGTCTAAATCGTTGATGGTTATGACCACATCAATAGACTGTGTGAAGTTTCTCGGTTTTGATTCTTCTAAAACCTTCTTCACTGCTTCTTCAATAACTTGTGTCATTCAATTTCCTCCAAAGAACTAGATTTGGTATAAATCGTAGTTCAACGTGTAATAAATATGTAACATGTACATTGTATAAAATTTTTATATTTAAAGCCTAATCGTTAATTGATTAATATCATTAAATAATTAATACGTTACAGAACATGATTCTATGAATTGTATTTATTGGTTAAATACGTCGTCATAGTCACCATTGTCGATGTCTTTTTGGGTTTCACGACCGTCTTTACCTTCTACGTTAATTCCCATACTTACACATGTACCGACTACTTCTTTAGTTGCATGTTTGTAATCGTTTGCAAGTAAGTCATCGAATTTCATTCTTGCAACTTTAAATGCTTGTTCAACTGTGAAATCAGCTGCTACTTCTGTACCTGGTTCGTGTGATCCACCGGATATGCCTAGTTCGTCTATAACTAGTGCTGTGGTTGGTGGTGTACCTATGGATATTTCGAAGTCTTTTGTATCCATGTCTGCGGTTATTTTGACTGGTACTTTCATTCCGCTGAAATCAGCAGTTTTTTTGTTGATTTCTTCAACAACTTGCATCATATTAATACCTAATGGACCTATAGCTGGACCTAATGGTGGTCCTGGTGTGGCTTTTCCACCTTCCACTAGGATTTCAATAGTTTGACTAGCCACTATTCAGCCTCCCTTTGTATTAATCTGATTTGGTCACCCTTCACGGTAACTGGTATTGGTACTGCTGCTTCGATTAATTCGAGCACAACATCCTCTTTTGTTTCGTCTATTCTGACTACTTTTGCTTTTTCGTCCTTGAATGGTCCTGATGTTAATTCTACAATGCTTCCTTTTTGGATGTTGGACATTGCTGGTTCAGGGTTCAAGAATTTTTGAAGCTCTTCAAAAGCCATGTCACCTTCGACTAAACCCCTCAAGTTAGGAACTTTAAGTGCAGGATGCCTCATATCTAATGTTTCTGTGGATTCGACAAAAATGTATCCTTGCATTCCTTCGGGTGATAAAATTGCTTTTATTCCGAGGTCTTCGTACTTTACACTTTGTGCTAGTAGGCTGGCTACATTTTTTTCTTGTCCTATTGCTGCTCTCATTGCGTAAAACATATTTTCACTTTCATCATTGTATTTTAAGATGTGTTCATCTTATCTTCTTCTAAATATTAAAAGATAATATTTGTTTTTCTTTTTTATTTTTTGGATGGTTTGTTAAATAATATCTAAGAGTAGAATAATAGTTGTGATATTAAAGCTATTATGAATCCTATTACACCGATGATGATGATTCCTATTCCCGTTACTTTTGCTACGGTTTTGTATTCTTCAGCATCTGGTTTTTTTGAGACTCTTAGTACTCTTTCGCATTGTTTTAAAAAACCATTAATAGATTCTTTGTTTATATTCATATTACTACCTGCATTAAAATTTCAAAAATGAGAAAATTTAAAACCTAAGATAGGGATCAAATATATATATTTATTTTAGTATTAATAAAGCTTTGGTTTTTAGAGTAATTTTTTTTAAAATAAGTTTGATGGAGAATAAAAAAAGAATTGAAAAATAGTGATGTATCCTAATGATCATTGTTAGAATACGTCATCTATGAATCCTTCGAGGTCATCACTAGGTGTTGAGGTTTCTTCGCCACGAGTTCTTTCTTTGTATGAATCGTCGCCTCCAGGCATGCCTTGTGCTGTTACTCCTGCAACAACAATGGTTGTTCTTACTGTGCTTGCAAGATCGTCCTGTATCTGTGTACCCCATATGATGTTTGCTTCTGGGTCAAGTTCGTCTGCGACAATTTGCACAATTTTTTCTGCTTCGTTGAGTGTTAGGTCGCTGCTACCACTGATGTTTACAAGTGCACTTTTTGCTGTGGATATGTCTAGGTCTAGTAGTGGGCTGTTTAATGCTTCGTTTACGGATTCGATTGCTCTGTCTCCAGTATCTGATTCACCCATACCAATCATTGCCATTCCACTGTTTTGCATTACGCTTTTTATATCTGCGAAGTCTAAACTGATTAATCCTGGTTTTGTGATTAATTCTGTGATTCCTTTTACTGCTCTTCCTAGTAATTCATCTGATACCATGAATGCTTTGTTTATTGGTAGGCTTGGTGCTACTTCTAGGAGTTTGTCGTTTGGAATTACGAGTACTGTGTCTGCTGCTTCTTGTAGTTTTTCAAGACCTTTTTCAGCGTTTTCTCTTCTTTTTATTCCTTCGGCACTGAATGGTAATGTTACTACTGCTATTGTTAGTGCTCCAGCTTTTTGTGCTATTCTACTTACTACTGGTGCTGATCCGGTTCCTGTTCCTCCCCCGAGTCCACAGGTTACGAATACCATGTCTGCTCCGTCGATTTTCTTTTTGATTACTTCTTCGCTTTCTTCTGCACTTGCTTCTCCGACGTCAGGGATTCCTCCTGCTCCTAGTCCGCGGCAGGTTTCTTTTCCTATTAGTATTTTGTCGTTGGATTTTGAGAAGAATAGGTCTTGTGCATCTGTGTTTATGGATATTGTTTCTGCACCTTCGATTCCTATTTCACCTAATCTTGAAATTGTATTGTTTCCTGCTCCACCTGCACCTATTACAAAGATTTTTGTTCTGCTTTGGTTTATTAGGTCAACTAATTCTCCGTTTATGTCGTCTAAACTTGCATTAGTAAGATCTGGTACTTCTGGAGTTTTATCTTTTGAATCTTTTAAGCTATCGTTAATTAGAGATTTCACTTAACACCCTCACTATTAGTATATTGCGATTAATAACAGTTATTAGTAGTTATTATAATTTATTAGTATGTTCATTATTGAATTAATCTTTTAAAAATCAAATTAAAGTTAATTTATTATTGAATAACCATTATTTTTGGTAAATGTTAATGTTTGGAATAATTGAGTCAATAACAAACATATTAGTCAATAATAGCTTATATGATTAACTTTTTAATTTAATCTTAGAACATTTTTCTTAAATAACTTTATATTATTATATTTCTATGTTTTACAAAATATATAAAGTTGCTTTTTTTTAGGGTATGATTACTTCTGCTATAATATATTTAAGGTGTTATGAAAATTATAATATTGTTGAAATGTAGATTATTATATAATTAGAATTATATAGGACTGAATAATAATGAGAGCATTTAATTTTCTAGACAAGTTTGATAGTATTGACGCTGACACGATGGTTATTGATAAGGGTTTAGGTCCGGAGTATGTTGAGGATTTTCTCAGAGTAAATGGTGATTATTTTAATTTCATAAAGTATGGTTGGGGTACTTCCATATTGTATGATGACAGTATAATTAAACAGAAGAATGAATTATATGATTCTTATGGTATTAAGAGTTATACTGGTGGAACATTATTTGAGTTAGCTAATTCCAAGAATAGTGTTGATGAGTTTTTTAGTGAAGCTGATAGGCTTGGTTTTAGTGCTGTGGAGATTTCTGATGGTTCTACTGTGATACCTGCTGATGTTAGAAGTGAGTTTATTGGTATGGCTAAGGATTTGGGTTTTTTTACTCTGAGTGAGATTGGTAAGAAGAATCCTGAGAAGGATCATGAGTATTCTACTGGTGACCGTATTAGTTTAATTAATGCTGATTTGGATAGTGGTTCTGATATGGTTATTATTGAGGGTCGTGAAAGTGGTAAGAATATTGGTATTTATGATGATAAGGGTAATGTTCGTCTTGATGATTTGAAGGAGATTTCGGGTAGTGTTGATGGTGACCGTATTATGTGGGAGGCTCCTAATAAGAATCAGCAGATTGATTTAATTCTTAATCTTGGTAATGATGTTAATATTGGTAATGTTAATACTAATGATGTTATCTCCCTGGAGACTCTTAGGCGGGGTTTACGTGGTGATACTTTAGGAAAAGTTTAATCTTAGGTTATACGCCTATTTTTTTTTTATTATTATATTTTTTTTTGTGTATTGATTGTTATGAGTTTTATGTGCATTCCCGTGTTTTGTGATTATATCCGTATTGGTGAAGGTTATGAAAAGTTAGTGGAGTCTATTGGTGGTGTTGCCGTTGATGGTGATATTGTAGTTATTAGTGAGACTCCTATTTCTATTCTTGAGGGTAGTGTTGTTGATGAGAGCAGGTATGATTATGGGATTATGGGTTTTTTGATTGCTGAGGTTTGGTGCAAGTTTTTTTGGGGTTATGTTATGGCATTGTTTAATTATAATAGTCGTACTATCAGTAATCTTAGGAAGATGCCTGTTGAGGCTCGTGTTCATAAGGAGTTTATTTTGAGGAATTTTGGTTTGAAGCATGCTTTGATGCCGAGTGGTGATGCTGGTGTTGATTTAAGTAATGTTCCTGGTGAGTTTGTTTCTTTATTGCCTAGGGATCCTGTTAAGAGTGCTTATCTTGTGAAGAGTATGGTTTTTGATAGGTTTGGTGTTGATGTTGATGTTTTAGTTATTGATACTGATCCAACGTATTGTTTTAGGGGTCGGTTGTTTACTAGTATTCCATTGTCTGTGGAGGGGATTGTTAATGATACTGGTGTTTTCGGTTATTTTTTAAGATTTTTTTCAGAGTATGCTGGTGCCACTCCTCTTGCATCTACACTCACGGAAGATGCACAAAGTCTCATCAAATATGCTAATCTTGCAGAGGAATGTCAAGAAAATAATTTGTCCAACTTTTTTGAAACAATATATAATATGACAGATACATTTGAAGCAGATTTTAATGAAGTATCAGATAAAATGCTCGAGGAAGTAAAACACATCCCCTCAGTAATAATAAGAAGTAAATATTTATACTAATAACTACATAATAACATATTACTTATCTACAAATAGACAATAACATAATAAACGGTTAAAATCAAACAATAAAAAAAAAAGATTATTAACCACACCCTATAACAAAAGACTATAAAACAACATAATCAATTTAAGTAAAATATGGTGAATATGTACATATTGTAGAGAATAATTAAGAGAGATATCATGGCTAGAAAAAAAATTATATACAATTTTGATTATGACTCTAAATTTTTAAATGAGAAAAACGTTAAAAGACTAGCATATGACGTTACACACGATGCTGACACTAGCGAAAAAATACTAGACTGCTTATTCACAGCAGAAGTTACCGACGAACAAATAGCAGAAGCAACAGGCATAAAACTAAACTTTGTCAGAAAAGTATTATACAAAATGTATGATGTCGGAATAGCAAACTACACAAGAAAAAAAGATCCAGAAACCCAATGGTTCACATACTACTGGAGATTTGATTCAAGAAAAGCAGCACAACTACTAGAAGAAGAATACAATCGTCATAACGAAGAAATACAAGAATCACTCGAATACGAAGAAAACAACATGTTCTTCGTCTGCCCAAACGGCTGCAGATACCCATTTGAAGAAGCAACAGACTACCAGTTCATATGTCCAAGATGTAATGAAAAACTAGAATTCAAAGACAACAGCGACGTAATCGAAGATTTAAAAAATTTAGAATCCTTCTACACAATAAATGAAGAATAAACTCCCCCCTCAACATACTATTTTTAACAACACATAAACAATTTTTTTGGAGAATAACCTAATGTCCCCAACAGACAAACTAATAGAAAACGTATACCAGGAACTAGAATGTACAGATTACATAATAGACCACTGCAAAGTAGTATACGAACGATCAAAAGACATAACAAAACACTACAAAAACATTGACCAAGACCTGATAAAAGCAGGATGCATGCTACACGACGTTGGACGAACAATAACAAACAACATAGAACACGCATACCTAGGAGCAGACCTGCTAAGAAACCTCCACATTGACGAAAGAATATGCCTAATCACAGAAAGACACATAGGCGCAGGAATAACCAGAGAAGAAGCAAAACAATTAGGACTACCAGACCGCAACTACATCCCCGAAACACTAGAAGAAAAAATAGTCGCACACGCCGACAACCTAGTACACGGCATAACCAAGGTAGACCTAGACTTCGTGATAAACAAATGGAACAACAAAAACATGAAACAAGAATCCATAAACATGCTGATAAACCTACACCAAGAACTACTAGGTGATACCCTATGAGTACCATAATATTCACAGGACTATCATTACCATTCAATGAAGCACAAAAGATTCTTGACGCAGAATACAAGCCACCAGTCAAACGAGGAGACATAGACAAACTACTAGACACACGTAACGACATAGAAATTATAGGAATAATAGACGGAGTATTCCATCAAAGCCCAGCCGTAAGCCATAAAGAAATACTACGAGCACTAAAAGAGAACATAACCGTTGTTGGAGGCTCAAGCATGGGCGCCCTACGTGCATGTGAACTATACCCATACGGCATGATAGGAATAGGCAACATATACGAAGACTATAAAAATGGAGTAATAGAATCAGATGACGATGTAGCAGTAAGCTTAAACCCAGAAACACTAGAACAAATGTCAGAATCACTAATCAACATAAGATACAACCTCACAGATGCCATGAACGATGGTGTTATAGAGGAACCGGATTTAAAAGAATTACTAGAAATAGCCAAAGAAACATATTATCCTAAACGATCATTCAAATACGTGATAAAAAAATCATCACTAGACGATAAAAAAAGCACTAAATTACTAAACTATATCCAAAAGAACAAATACGACATTAAAACATTAGACGCAAAAAAAGTTATAAAATACATAAAAAACCTAAAAGAACAAGAAAAACTGAGAAAATAAATTTAAACCCCAATAAAAAAAAGAAGTATTGTCAGGAAAAAATAGGTACAGTTGAGAAGAAAATACTTCCCAATTTTACCCTATCATAGCCCTCATTAAATCACTGGCCCTGATAAGTCCGATAGGTTCATCAGACATGTTTAAAACAGGAACCTGTTCAATATTATTTTTCTTTAAAATGTTTGCACATTCTTTAACTGATGTTTTACGTGTAACTGATATTAATTTTTCACCAGAAACATCCCGTACTAACTTATCTGAGAATTTAAGCTTATTCTTTAGGATGTACATTACACTCTGACTGTTCCAGGTCCATTTATCTCCTTCAGTACTTACTGAACTATTATGAATTTCCTGTTCACCAACTATTTGACTTTCATTGATAAAGTCAGTTTCAGTTAATATACCTGAAGCTTTACTTTCATCATTCAATGCTATTACTGATTTGAAATCAAAGTTGTGTGAAATTGAATATGCAACAGATAATGGAGTCTTATCCCATACTGTTGGTATATTACGTACCATATACTTTTCTACAGGTTCAGTGTTATTTATCTGCCATAATGCTTTGTTAATAATATCAGAGGATGTTACTATACCAACTAACTGGTTTTCTTCTGTTATAGGTACTCTTCTAATATTATTATTAATCATTTTATGAACTACTGAAATCACATCTTCATCTGGAGCTGCCGTTATAGGATTTCTTGTCATAACCATTGCTATTTGATCCTCATCAGGATTTTTTATTAAATCAGAACGTGTAAGTACTCCCACCAGTTCACCTGTTTGTTTTTTAACAATAGGAATTCCAGATATTTTCTTGTCTCTGAAAATTTCATATACAGTTTGTACTGATCCTGGCACTGATCCTGCTTGTACTTCTTCTGTCATGATCTCGCTTATTTCCATATTTGATCACCTTGTATTTGCTGTTATAAATGAATTAATTACTGAATAATTAATATGAATCTATTACTTTTCTTTTATTATTCGTAAATTATTTAATTATTTAATGATATGTTAGAAGTTATATAAAAATGTTAGAAAAAAATATATTTCAAATAAGTTAGAGAGGTTGCTCTCTCCTCCTCTCCTCAGAACCTTACGTGTCCGTTTCCAGACATACAGCTCAAACATATTAGTTATCTAAAGAAACTTCACTAGTTTCTTCAGCATAAATTATCCGCTATTGTATCCGATGTATGCTTCGAGTAACATAGTTCCAATTAATATTGGACCATTCTTCGTCGAGTTTATCTAATTATCGTGGACTGACACAAACCACTAGAGTTTCTACAGTTTTCTTCAACTGAAAATTGACTCATAATATCATCACACATCCCTATGAATACAAATCCTTTTAATAATCATATTATACACCTGTTGAAGTCAGCATATCCATCAAACAGTTACAATTTTGTTAAATTCCTGCCATCTTAACTACACACAATGGAATTAGCTTTCTCAACATCCCTTACCCAATAAAGTCTTAGAATTTCCTCACAGAAACCCCTACCAATAATAGTTATTAGACTTTACTGGACTTACCGAGTTCATCTTATGTTAGACACTACGACACAACTTAGGCTCTCCCAATACACCGACAGACATACAGGTAGTAATCAATAGACGTCCTTTTACACTTCGTCTAACCTGCCTACAATCTTCAACACATCCTTTAATCATCCTAACATGTTGGCCCACTACACGATGCTTATAAAAGTTCATTTAACATTAACCAAATTATTGGTCTTTCTCTCGCCCTCCATTCCATGGATACTAGGAATAAGATTAGGATTTACCTATCATGCAACCTACCCCCACAGTTACCAGTAACGCAGTTTCAAGGGAGAATAACCCATACAACAAGGTTAAAAGTATCCGTTCAAATAAATACTATACATACACACACCAAAAAAGAAAGAATTTAAGGTGCGAACAAAATTAAAGATGATTTCTCGTCGCACAAAAAAGAAAATGATTTAACATTAACGTTAACTACTGTACAAATCTGTGAATATCCAGGATGGATCATAAGCTATCACATATCCATCTTCACACCAGATTGCTCTGACATTACCTGAAGTTGTATCTGCTACTGCAGCAGGATCACGATTAATCCAGTTTCCCCCAGTATGTTTCTTATGTCTTAATCTTAATCTGATATGGCCAGTTCCAGAGACTCGGCATTTGACATGGACAAACTGCACATCATAACCTAATGATTTAGCTATTCTGTAATATACCTGTCCCCAGTCAACACAATTGGAAACTTTACTGGCTTTAGCATCTATTATTGTTTTCTTGTCTGTCTTTTGTGAATCGAAATACTTGAGATATAATTTAATATTTGGCAGTCACTGAAATTCTTGAAAAATCAGATTTTATCTAACGAATAATTTTCACAAAAACACCTATAAAACATATTATTCCTATAACATTATATGCAAATAAATAGAAATATGTACATATGACAGGTAAAGAGATTTCAGAATACATAACATTTCCAAAAACTTTTGAAAAATACAGATGGTACAAGCCAATACTAGTTTTCATAATAGGTACAATAATATTTTTAATACTCAACCTACTATTAATTGCCGTTTTCTATGCAATATGTGGAGAAAACATTATGGTCCAACTCCTGCATGGAGGATATGAAGTCATGAACTCCGAGATAGGCGAAATCTATTCTCATTTGGGAGTGGTCATCATGCTTCCATCTTTGTACCTTGCAAATAAAATTGTTAAGGATAGGCCGTTTTCCTCATACTCCTCTTCACGTGGAGGATGGAACACCCAACTCTATCTCAAGGCATTTATAATCCCGTTTATTTTATTCCTTGTCGTTGGAATTATTGAATCCATAATACTAGGTAATGGAGGAAATTATCATTTTACAATACTGTTATTTATAATCCTCCTAATTGTAGTGCCGCTACAATGTATTGCTGAAGAATACGTGTACCGTGGACTTCTTATGCAAACCTTAGGGTCATGGTTTAACATACCATTATTGGCAATCATTCTCCAAGCCATAATCTTTGGATTCACCCACGGATACAATGGTATAGGAAACATTGGGATAATAATTTCAGGTTTAGTAATGGGATTTTTAGCATGGAAAGCCAATGGTCTGGAAGTCAGTTCCGCATTCCATACTGCAAATAACTTATCCTTCAGCTTACTGGTCATGTTCGGAATTCAATCCTCAACCTCAACAATACAAATGGCTGATTTAATAATTTCAACCATGGGCTCTGTAATTTTCGGTATCTTACTTTATTACATCGGAAATAGAAGCAACTGGTTTGGCGAGATTCCGGAAACCCCTCAGGAGGATGATTCTTAAATTGAGATACATCATCCATCTTTTAATCGATGGCTTTGAATATAATTGTCGTAAGGATATTTTACTAGTTGTCTGATAAGTCGGAGTGATTGCTCACTCCTGTCAGATAAGATTGGAGGATTACTCCCCCATACTCTCTTTGGAACTGTACGTGTCTGTTTCCAGACATACAGCTCGAGCAAACTTTTATCCAAGATGTAAGGGCATATTCTTATATTTAAGATTTCTCATATTAAAATAATCTGATTTAGTAGCATCATAAGGACTATAATCATGTTTAATCATAATATGTCTCTTAATCTTAACCCAACTCATTTTAGCCAAACAAAGACCATCGTTAGGGCCAGTTAAAATCCAATTATCCCTATGTCTACCATCATTATAAGGTGGAAAGTATTTCTTCTTAATCCAACCCCAACTTTTATGTGGATGCAATCTTCTAAGAAATTTATAAGTCTTTTTCCAAATGTAATTATCCATTTTAGAAAATATACGACTAGAAATAAAGGGTTTCCAATAATTAGCCGTTCCTCGAATTAATGGATTAATAAAATTAATTAACGAATCAACATTATTACCATTCATAATTTTAAATCTTCGGTCAATTTCTTTCATAAATTTCTGAATACCACTTTTAGCTGGTTTGATAAGAGATTTAAATCCATTATGAGTTTTATGTCTTTTGAATTCAAAACCTAGAAAATCAAATCCATCATGAATATTTGTAATCTTCGTTTTATCTAAAGCAAGAGTTAAACCTCTGTCTTTAAGATAAGGTTGAAGAATATTATCTACTTCTAAAATATCTTCCTTATTTCTGGCAAATATCACAAAATCATCCGCATACCTAACAATTCGATATTTTCCTTTAGTTTCAAAGGATTCATATACTTTTCCATTTCGTATACTATTTCTTTTATGATAGGATATGTTTAAAATTTCTTCCATACCATGTAATGCAATATTTGCAAGCAATGGCGATAATAAGCCCCCTTGAGGTGTACCTTCATTAGTAGGATTAAATACTTTATTATCCACATATCCTGCTTTTAAAAATCGTTCAACAACTTTAACAAAGGGAAATCCCTTTATTTGTTTTAAAATGAAATCATGTGAAAGTGTATCGAAACAAGCTCGAAAATCTCCTTCAAATACCCAGTTCCATTTTCCATTTCTGATGTTATAAAAGATTCTTTCGGCAGCATCAAAAGTACCTCTTTTAGGTCTGAAACCATAACTAGTAGGCTCAAAATAAGCTTCTGCTTGTGGTTCAAGGGCCATACGAAGAATTTCTTGATATATTCTATCAACTATTGCAGGTATACCCAGTGAACGTAATTTACCATTCTTTTTAGGAATATAAGTACGATATGCGGGTTTAGGCCTATGTTTCTTAATATTCATTAACTTCATCGAATCAAAAAGTTCACCACGTGCTTCATCCGATAAAGCACGAAAATTATCAATTCCAGGTGTTCTTTTACCTTTATTAATCTGAGTAACTCTTTTAATAGCCATAAGTAACGCTGATTCACTATAAACTAACATTCGTTGCAAATCACGTACTTTATGAGAATTACCATTACGCTCGGCACGAAATATTCGCTTCTGTAATTTACTTACATACTTTTCAATCCTATTCCATTTAATACAAGACCAATCAGTAGTGTATGGAGTCGTGGACCTATAATTATTATTACAGGTGTTACTCATCATTATATTCACCATCCTTTCAGTAAATACTAAATAAAAACGCTTTATTCACGTGTTGTTCACCATTTGGAAGTCTGCCTTGTTTCCAAGTCCATCCATAAATTAAGGAATGGTATCCGTTCACAGTTCTAATTCCCTTTCTTTTCTGCTACCTTTCGGTTAATAACGGCATTAGCTTCCTCCAAAATCCTCTACATCCTATGGATTTAGGCTTCATTCACAATCCACTTACTCAAAAAAACTAATCTTTGAGACCATAAGAAGCTTACCAAGTTAATCTCCAGCCAGATACGAGTAAGTGCAGGTTCAGTCTATACCCCGATAAACATGTGGGTCGTATACAATTAAGTATGAGAGAAATACTTATTTCCTGTTTATAAGACAATTATATTTCCAAAAATCCTATTTAATAGGTATTATTCAAATTATTCAATTGTTATCTGTGACGAGGCTTACAACCATTCACTTTAAGTTAACCATTATTTTACTCTTCATTTAGCCCCCAAACATCCCTTTGAATATATAATATTTTGGAAAATAAGGATATTTGATTAGACTTTTCGTCATGCAACCTTCCAACCAATCACTCAATTAGAAGTTTCAGATAATGAAATCCCAATACGACTAGGATTAAAACAAGAACAATATCCTTGTTTCACTGACAACAATGGGAATTGGAGATCCTATCTTGTCGCACTCTCTCCTCAGAACCGTACGTGTCCGTTTCCAGACATACAGCTCAAGCATATTAGTTATCTAAAGAAACTTCACTAGTTTCTTCAGCATAAATTCTCCACTATTGTATCCGATGTATGCTTCGAGTAACATAGTTCCAATTAATATTGGACCATTCTTCGTCGAGTTTGTCTAATTATCGTGGACTGACACAAACCACTAGAGTTTCTACAGTTTTCTTCAACTGAAAATTGACTCATAATATCATCACACATCCCTATGAATACAAATCCGTTTTAATAATCATGTTATACACCTGTTGAAGTCAGCATATCCATCAAACAGTCGTAATTTTGTTAAATTCCTGCTGTCTCAACGACTCACGATGGCATTAGCTTTTCTCAACATCCCTTACCCAATAAAGTCTTAGAATTTCCTCACAGAAACCCCTACCAATAATAGTTATTAGACTTTACTGGACTTACCGAGTTTATCTTCTGTTAGACACTACGACACAACTTAGGCTCTCCCATTACACCGACAGACATACAGGTAGTAATCAATAGACGTCCTTTTTCACTTCGTCTAACCTGCCTACAATCTTCAACACATCCTTTAATCATCCTAACATGTTGGCCCACTTCACAATGCTTATAAAAGTTCATTTAACATTAACCCAACTATTGGTCTTTCTCTCGCCCTCCATTCCATGGATGCTAGGAATAAGATTAAGCTTTACCTATCATGCAAACTACCCCCACAGTTACCAGTAACACAGTTTCAAGGGAGAATAACCCATACAACAAGGTTAAAAGTATCCGTTCAAATAAATACTATACCAACACAAAAAAAAGAATTTAATGTGCGAACAAAATTAAAGATAATCGCTCGTCGCACCAAAAAAAATGGGGGTTAATTTTTAGCTTCAATGACTGTTTTACCATTCATGTATGGTACTAATACATCTGGAACTTTTATGCTACCGTCTTCTTGCTGATAGTTTTCAAGAATACAGCATATAGTTCTTTCTGTAGCAATAGCCGTACTGTTAAGTGTGTGTAAAGTAACGGCATCTCCTGCTCCTGCTTGTCCTACACGAGTTTTGGTTTTTCTTGCCTGATAATCTTTACAGTTTGTGCATGAAACCAGTTCCCTGTATGCATTAGAACCTGGGAACCATGCTTCGAGGTCATACTTTATTGCTGCATTATCATTTAAAGCTGAGGATACTATTGAAACTATCCTGTAAGATAATCCTAATTTTTTGTATATGTTCTCTGTTACTTCGAGTAATCTTTTATGTTCATTTACTGATTCTTCAGGGGTGGAGTATATGAACTGTTCAATTTTCTCGAACTGGTGTACTCTGAATATTCCCAGTGTGTCTTTACCGTGTGATCCTGCTTCCTTTCTGAAGCATGTTGATAATGCACAGTAACGTAGTGGAAGGTCTTCTGAGCTTATGATTTCGTCCCGGTGAAGTGCTGCTAGTGTTTGTTCAGCGGTTGCTATGAGGTATAAGTCCTCGTTTTCTACTTTGTATAGTGTTTCCTGAAATTCTCCTAGTTCGGATGTTTCTGCTGCTACTTCACTTTTAACGAAGAATGGTGTTTGTAGTGGTGTGTATCCCTGTTGTTTGAGTTCATTTAATGCAAATTGTATTAATGCAAGGTTTAAGAATAGTATGTCCTGTTTCAGGTAATAAAATCTTGAACCTGCTATGCTTGATGCTGTTTCTGTGTCAGCTCCGTCAATTTTTTGAATTAAATCAACATGGTTTAATGGTGTGAAATCGAATGATTTTTTGTTTCCTTCCTCTTTCACTATCAAATTATCATCTTCAGTGTCTGAGATTGGAACTTCTGAATCAATGATGTTACCTACCTTGTACCTGTAATCGTCACGGATTTTAATGTATTCCTCGATTTTTGGTTCAAGTTCTTTTATTTCATTGGCAACTTCTTTTGATTTGGTTATGACTTCTTCGATGTTACCATCTTTTTTTGCTTGTTTGAATGATTTTGATAACTTATTTTTTTCTGAACGTAGATCGTTTAATCTTTTAAGTCCGTCCCTCCATAAATTATCGTATTCTATTACTTTTTCTGCGTTTGTTGTTTCTCTGAATCTTTTCTTTTCTGATTCAAATACTGTTTCAGGATTATCTCTAAATATTTTAATATCTAACAATAATATTACCCCAATTTATACTTGTTCTAGTTCATCGTCTCTGTATACATCTGTTCCAGCAATTTTATCAAATAGTCTTGATGGGAAACCTAATACTTTTCCTATTATTACATCTATTATTAGTGGTACCCAGAATATTTTTGATACATTTCTTATGAATGCTCTTGCATAACTCATGTATCCTTCTGAGTCTGACACGTAAAGTTTTGCTATTTTTTTACCTATTGTCTTGTTGGTTTTAGCTTCTAATATTGTGAAATATGCTAATGTGACAATTATTAATACTGCATATGGGTACCATGATAGTAATTGTTGATTATTGAATGATACTAATAATATGTATAGTATATTGTTTACTAATGCTGTGAATAATGTTACTACTATAAAATCGAATATGAATGCTTTTAATCTTAATATGAAATGTTCCATAGGACACCTCTTTTTTTTAACATACTCTTGGTACTGGATCTGCTATAGGTGGTTCTATTAATCTTTCTCCACCGATAAGAGTTTCCATGATTACACGTTTTCCTTCTGTTACTTCTCCTATTATTTCTGCATCTTTTCCATATTTTGTTTTTCTTATTGCTTGTAGGATGTCTTCTGCATCGTCTGCCTTAACTCCCATCACGATTTTTCCTTCGTTTGCTACTTCGAATGGGTCAATACCTAGCATGTCTGATACAGCTTCTACTTCTGATTTAACAGGTATTCTTTCTTCATCTAAACGCATTCCTACTGATGCTTTTGTTGCCATTTCGTTTAATGCGTTTGCTATTCCTCCACGTGTTGGGTCTTTCATTGCAGTGATTGTTCCTACTTCTTTTGCTGCTTCGACCATTGACCATACTGGTGCTACGTCGGATTTTAGTTCTGTTTCGTAACCGAATCCTTCACGTTTTGACATGATTGCCATTCCATGGTCTCCTACGCTTCCTGTGATTATGACTTTGTCTCCTACTTCTAGTCCGGAGTCTCTTACTATGTCTTCTTTTTTACCTATTCCTATTCCTGCTGTTGTTATTATCATGCTGTCGAGCTTGTCACTGTCTATTACTTTTGTGTCCCCTGTGATTATTGCTGCGTCGACTTCTTCACATGTTTTGTTCATTGATTTGATTATTTTTTCAAGGTCTGCTCTTTCGAATCCTTCACTTATTACCATTGCATTGCTTAATGATACTGGTTTTACTCCCATTACTGAGATATCGTTTAATGTTCCGGCAGCAGATATTCTTCCTATGTCTCCCCCTGGGAAGAATAATGGTTGAACAGTATGTGCATCTATTGTTGTAACCACCACATGGTCATCATCCAATGGTATTGTTGCACTATCATCTAATGATTCTAATCCAATCCCACCATTTACACTAGTTTTTGACAGGTTTCCCAGGATTATGTCTGAAATCATGCCCTGCATGACTTCTCCTCCTGCACCATGAACCATGTTAATTTTATCATCACTATATGCCATTCATAAAACCTTCTATTTGTTTATTTTATTTGATAATATTTATGTTATTCATATTATTTATACATCATTTAAATAGGATTAAAGATAAGAAATGATAAAAAACTATTCCAATAAAATTAATGATTTTACGGATAAAATTAATTATAATAAAAGAACAAAACTAGAACATAATCAATTATTATCAATATTCACGATGAAAAACAAACTAGAAGGAAAGAAGTCCATGAACCCTAAAAGAAATTATTATAAAATATTAAATGTTAAAATGGATGCAGACAATAAAAGCATTAAAAAATCATATAAAAAATTAGCATTAAAGTATCATCCAGATGTAAACCAGTCAGAAAATGCTGCTAAGAAATTCAGAATACTCACAGAAGCATATAATGTATTAATAGATAAAGAAAAAAGAAAAGAATATGACCATAAGAGAGCATCCTTAATAAGAAAACAAGCACAAATTAAAAAGAATGAACTGAAAATAAAGGAAGGCAAACTGAGACATAGAAGACAAGCAAGAAGAAAAAGCAGCTTATCCAAGTATGTTAAGTTAGCAGGCCAGCTTGAAAGAGATTATGGCCTAGTATCAAGTGCTCTGGGTTTAGTGATTAATAATTCATCACTTAAGAGAGGCAACGGTTCACAACAGAATAACAGTTCAGCATTAAATATTGTATCCAACTTATTAAGTACTGCATCATCATCACATAAGGGTCATAAACATCGTTACCGAGGAGACAGATATTAACACCACCCCTTACCTTCAATATTTTTTTATGAATATTAATCAATAAATTTAAATATTAAAGAAATGATATATTATATTATTATTGTAAAATAGTATATACTAAGATAATACTCATTAACAAGTGATTACAAAAAATAATCAAAATAAACTATTATACGAGTATTATACGGATTTTAATTATAATTAACACATGTAATTACATGGACAATAAAACTTGAGGTGAAATATATGGCTATTTGGCAAGGAAGTTCATTAAGAAAACCAACTGGAGCAAGATCCAGAAGAAACAGAAACAAAAGAAACGCTGAATTCGGTAGAACACCAGCAGATACCAGAATCGGTGAAGAAGTTAAAAAAGAAATTATCGTAAGAGGAAACGGTACAAAAGCAAGAGCAACCGTAGCAAACAGAATCAACGTTATCGACCCAAAAGATAACTCCAGCAAAAACGTTGAAATAAAAACCGTACTCGAAAACTCTGCAAACGCTCACTTTGTAAGAAGAAACATCATCACAAAAGGAGCAGTAGTAGAAACCGAAATCGGTAAAGCAAAAATAACTTCAAGACCAGGTCAAAAAGGAATAGTAAACGGTGTATTAATCGAATGAGCATTCCAAAAATAATTGAAGAACAGGTAACGGAGCTACTCAGCTCCATAAACCATGATCTTCCAGACGACATGGAACTAGAACTGGAAGGATACTATGACAGAGGATTCTTCGTATCAAAGAAAAGATACGCTGTCATATACGAAGGTGAAATCACCGTCAAAGGATTAGAACTAGTAAGAAGAGACTGGGCACCAGTAGCAAAAAACACACAACACGACGTGTTAGAAGCAATACTGAAAGATGCATCACCAAACAAAGCAAAAAAGATAGTGAAAAACGTTATCAAAAAACTAAACAGTGGTAATGTACCAATCGAAGACCTAGTAATTCATACAAAACTAACCAAAAAACCAGAAAACTACAAACAAATAGCTCCACACGTAATAGCAGCCGAAAAACTAAGACTACACGGCCAAAAAGTTACAAGTGGAACAATAATAAGATACGTCATAACCAAAGGCAACCAGCCAATCAGCAGACGTGCAGAACCAGTAGAATACGTTGGAGACAAAGAATACGACCCAGAATACTATATTCAAAACCAAGTACTTCCAGCAACACTACGAATACTAGAATCCATAGGATACTCCGAAGAACAAATCATGAACAACGAAAGACAAACAAGTCTCGACAGCTTCTTTTAAACCCCCACAAAAAAACAATTTATCTTATTTTATAACAAAAATTTTAATAATCATTACTCTAAATTAGAAACCAAGAAAAGCAAACATATTATACCATTATAAACTAAGAATATCCGAGTAAACTATAACATCACAATAATAATTTACTTGAATCTAATTTCTGTTGAGCTTTCTTGAAAAATTCTGATACCTCATCCAAGGATAACACCTTCTTTTCTTATATTCTCTAAAAATGAAAAATTTTTGGTTTTTTCATAACGTTGTTTTGTCATAATATTAGTAGAAACATATTCCTCTTCTTTAATAATTGTGTTTAAAACTTCCTCAGCTATTAAATCTTCTATTTTTTCATAGTTATCTGTTATTATTAAGATATCTATATCTGAATTTTCATTATCCTCTCCTCTTGCTACGGAACCATATAATATTATCTGTTCAATGTACTTTGATTTAATTGATTGAGCAAATTTTTTTGCTATTTCCATCCTATTTTTCATGATTATCAACCATTATTTGTAGTATCCTCTTTTTGTTAAGTTATGTATCTCTTATTATAGTTTTATGATTCTTCGAATAGATAGTCAAGTTCATTGTTAATGTTTTTATTTTTTTCTATTAAATATTATTCCATCTTCAGATTTGAATCTATGTATATTCATGGTGCAATATTTATTATTGTTATTAGGTTATTATACCACAATAGTAATAATCATACTTTATAGATAATTCGAAAAATGCTTTATAAAAGTATTTCCATTGTTATTTGAGGTTTCATCAGTTCATTCATACAAATCCTCCATTAAATAAGGAATAAATTGTAATATTATTATTAATACTCAAAAAAGGCAATTACACATAATAAATATTTAATGAAACTTGAAAACCAGTAAATTATAAAAAGACTAACAAAAAAAATATAGTCAACAAAAATACCCATATGCTCAATCAAAAATTGACAACGTTGACAATAACAATAAAACAAGAAACACAAAAAAAAATAAAAACCAAACATATAAAAAGAAATACAGAATAATAAAATAAACACTTAATAAAAAGCAACAAACAATACCAAACCCACAAAAATATAACACACAAATACAAAAAAATATAGTCAACAAAAATACCCATATGCTCAATCAAAAATTGATAACGTTGATAATATCAGGAAGCTGAGAGTTTGTATAAAAAAATATTATTTCAAAAAAAATAGGGTGAATAAGAAAATAGGTATTCTTATTCACATTTATCTAGGCTATTTTAAAAGTTTGTTCGGTTCCAGTGTACTGATTATAGTATTTATTTGCTTTATAAGTTGGTATTAATGTATTTGTTCCTTTTTTAGCTGTTGTTGTGAGTGTGAAGACTCCTTTTGTATCTGTTTTTGCTGTTTTGTTTTTACCATTTATTGTTAGTGTTACTTGACTGTTTCTTAGTACTTTTCCATCCTTGGTTGTTAGTTTTCCAATGATTGTTACTTTCCGAGTATTGTTTACTTGTTTTGTCCCTGTGATTTTGATTTTCACGCTTTGTTTGGTTACAGTGAATGTGGTTTTCTTGGTTATTTTATTGTAGTTTTTGTTTCCTGGGTAGCTTACTGTGATATTGTTGGTTCCTAGTTTATTGATTGTGAGGCTATGATTGTATATTCCTTTACTGTTTGTCTTGGATCTGATGATTTTGCCGCTGATGTTTATAGTGATTACTGTGTTTCTTATGATTTTACCGTTTTTATCAGTTAGTTGACCTTTTACGTATACTTTGGATCCGTATCCTATTTTTTTAGTGGCGTTTACTGTTATTTTAAGGTTTTGTTTTATGACTTTGAATGTTGTTTTCTTGGTGATTTTGTTGTATACTTTGTTTCCTGGGTGACTTACTGTGAGGTTGTTTACTCCTACTTTTCTTGCTTTTGTAGTGTAAGTGTATACTCCTTTCTTGTCTGTTTTTACTGTTACGCTTTTACCGTTTAATGTGATTTTTATTTTACTGTTTCCTAGGAGTTTTCCGTTTTTGTCTTTGAATATTCCTTTGATTGTGATGTTTTCTGTGTATCTTGTTGTTTTAATCGTGTTGATGGATATTTTTAATGGTATTTTTGTTGTTTTGAATGTTGTTTTTGTTATGTTGTAAGTGTATTTTGTGTTTCCTGCGTATCTTACTGTTAGGTTGTTTGTTCCTATGTTCCATGCTCTTGTATTGTATTTGTATGTTCCGTTTTTGTCTGTTTTTACTGTTACTGAATTTTTGTTGATGGTAATTTTTACTTTTGAATTTGCTAAAGCTTTACCGTTTTTATCGGTTAGTTTTCCTGTTACTGTTATGTTGTCTTTGTATACTGCTTTTATTTTGTTTATTGTGATGTTGGTTTTTTGTTTTATTGCATTGAATGTTGTTTTTGCATTGTTTTTGTTGTACCTGTAGCTTCCAATGTATGTTATTGTTACGTTGTTTGTTCCCACTACTCTTGCCTTGGTTGTGTATTTGAATGTTCCGTTTTTGTCTGTTTTTATTGTTGCTGTGTTTTTGTTGATTTGTAGTTTGAGTTTTGCTCCTGCGATTATTTTACCGTTTTTGTCTGTTAGTTTTCCTGTGATTGTTAGGTTTTCTGTGTATCTTGTTTTGCTTATTTTGTTTATTGTTATTTTTATGTCTTGTTTGTTTACTGTGAATGTTTTGTTTGTGTTTGTTGGGTTGTGGTTTTTGTTTCCAGTGTATGTTATGGTTATGTTGTTTGTTCCGACTTTGTTTGCTGTTATTGTGTATTTGTATGTTCCGTTGTTGTCTGTTTTTATTGTTTTTGTGTTGTTGTTTATTGTTATGTTTATTTCGTTGTTTGTTAGTGGTTTGTTTTCTTTGTCTGTTAGTTTTCCTGTGATTGTTACTTTTTCTCCATAGTTGGTTGGTGTGATGTCTTCGATTGTTATTGTTGTGTCTTGTTTTGTTATGTTGTCATGTGTAGGTTTTGTGTTGTTTCCTGTGTTATTTCCTGTATTGTTACCTGTGCTGTTACCTGTGTTGTTACCTGTGTTGTTACCTGTGTTATTTCCTGTGCTGTTACCTGTATTGTTACCTGTGTTGTTACCTGTGTTGTTACCTGTGTTATTTCCTGTGCTGTTACCTGTGTTGTTACCAGTATTACCTCCTGGGATGTTTCCAGTACTATTACCTGTACTATTACCTTGTGGAGGATTTGTACCGTTTCCTGTATTGCCTCCTGGGATGTTTCCAGTGCCATTTCCAGTACTGTTACCAGTGTTGTTTCCTTGTGGAGGATTTGTACTGTTTCCTGTAGTGTTTGTATTGTTTATATTGCTTGTGCCATTAGTATTTGTTTGATTGCTTTCTGTTTTGTTTGAATCTGTTGTTGTGTTTTGTGTAATGTTTCTTGTGTTGAATGTTGTTTTTAGGGTAGTTCCTGTTACTTGGTTGTTTCCATCATATATTAGGTTAACATTATTTGTTCCAATAGTGTTTGCTTTGTATGTGATACTGTATACACCATTATTATCTGTATTTGCTGTGTAGTTGTTATTGTTTATTGAGATAATTATTGGTGCTTGTTTAATATTGTTGCCTTTAGCATCTTTTAAAGTACCGGTTATGTTTATTTCATCACCAATTTCGTTGTCTTGTATATTGTTTACTGTTAGTTGTGATGTTAGTTTGTTTACAGTGAATGTTGTGTTAGTATTGCTTCCAATGTTTTGATCATCTTCAGCAAATGTTACTATTACATTGTTTACTCCAACTTCTACTACGGTATATGAAATTGAATATTCTCCTTTATCATTTGTTTTTGTTGTAATATTCTTTCCATTTATTTCTATTGTTACAGTTTTATCATTTAATAGTGTGTTATTTGTTGTTAATGTTCCAGTTATTATAACATTATCTGTTACATTTACATTGGTTATAGGATTTACTGTAAGTTGACTTGCACGTTTTGTTACATTAATTGTATAATGACTTAAAGATGGATATACCATATCATCACCAGTATATAATACTTTTACAGTATAGTTTCCTGTTTTGTTTAATGTAATATTATATTGGAATGTTCCGTTTTCATCTACTGGAACAGTATAATTGTTACCATCAAATTTTAGGATTACGCTTGAATTTATTACTCGCAAAATATTATCCTCAGCATCCCATTCTTGAACATATACTATACCATTAACATTTAATACATCACCTACATCATAGGTTTGTTTTGTATTATTCAATTCTATCCAAGTGCCCAAATATCCTTCATAATTCACATATACTGTTTTAATAAGTTCTGCAGGATAATTTTTCTCATCACCACCATAATATAATATTATAGTTTCATAACCGGATGTTTCTGGTTGGTATGATAGGGAGAATTTACCTTCTGAGTCAGTTACTGTTGTGAATGTTTCTCCAGATATTTCTATGGATAAATTAGCATTCGGAATAATTCCTTCAAGACTGCTTAGATTTCCTGATATATTTAATGTTTCACCGTAATAGATATCTTCTATTTCTTCTAATGTTATGAAAGTGTTTGATACTATTGTAGTATTGGTTGCATTACCACTTAAGTAGTATTCATTTCCGTTAAATTCAAGAAGTATGTTTAATTCTCCTAAGTCTTCCATACTTGTTTGATAAATATAATCATAACCATTTTCACTTATATTTAGGACAACAGGAGTCTTATTATTAATGGTTAAACTTACTTCATCACCAGGCACATCAAATGAAATTGTTAAATTATCACCAGCTTTAACAGTACTCTGATTAGCATTCACTGAAATAATAGGTATTGCTTTAAATGATTCATATGTTATTGTATCATTTGATCCTTTATACTGCCTATTTCCATCAAAACGTACCGTTAATGTTGCATTACCAATATCTGCATTTGTTATTAATTCAAATTTACCATTTTCAAAATAACCAGAATTTTTATTATCCGCCACACGTCCATAATCTATTGGGTTTCCATCTTCACCTGTCACTGTTCCTTTTATAATTATTTCAGAATAATATGTTATGTTGTCTTTAGGAGTCATACTGTCTATTTTTAGTATAGATTCTTTTCTCTCAACAATCTCATATGAAACATCTTTTGTTACTGTTGGACCATATTCATCAGTTTCTTCAAACTTAAGGTATGCTTCATAATATCCTAATTCGTTCCCTGTTAATTCATAAGAGAATGTTCCATTTTCATCAGTAAATACTTCATCATTAATGAATACATCATAATTCTTATTCACTGTAATTATTATTTTCTGATTTGGGATTCGTGTATAATTGTTATCATACAAGTATCCTGATATAAGTACCTTATCTCCGACATCAACATAATACTTATCAATATCAACATCTAAATTAATTTGATCTCCTTTAATAACTGTGAATGAGGTAATATCATGTGCTGCTTGATAAAATTCATTTCCTTCATACTCTACATATAAATTATTTTGACCTAGTTTATTGAAAGTTATATTAATATGGAAATAATTATTCTCATCAACAATAGCCGTGAAATTTTGATTATTATACTTTACAGTAACTGTTTCATTTATATGACCCTCTGAAATATAACCACTTATCTCACGAGTATTTCCTAATTTCTGATTATTTTCAATATATATTCTAACAGTAACTTCAGCCCGATCATCTAATGCATAAAATGAATAATCATCATATGTTGCCGTATAATCATCATTACCTTCATAATCAATTCTAATATAATTATAGCTATATTTTATTGTGTATTCCTGTGAAAATTCACCATTTTCATTGGTTTTTGTATAAAAAGTATTATCATACATTTTTATAACAATATCCTCATTTGAAATTGGATTTTCATCATTATCTGTGAGATTTCCAGTTATGTAAACAGAGTCGCCTACTTTAACATTAGATAATTGATTAATATTTAAGATAGTATCTTTTTTATATACATAAAATGTTGTTTCTGAATATGTTGGATGATAGTAATCATTTCCTGCAAATTCTAGGGAAATATTATTTTCACCACTAACCATAGCAGTATAATTATAATTGAAAATACCGTTTTCATCAGTACGTATAGTGTCGATTGTTTTGTTGTTTATTTTTAGAGTTAGATCAACATCATCTAGGAAATAACCCATTATTTGGATATTCTCG
The DNA here is from genome assembly GCF_034480035.2 of Methanosphaera sp. ISO3-F5. Classification (NCBI taxonomy): domain Archaea; kingdom Methanobacteriati; phylum Methanobacteriota; class Methanobacteria; order Methanobacteriales; family Methanobacteriaceae; genus Methanosphaera; species Methanosphaera sp. ISO3-F5. Next base: position 1,936,165 of record NZ_CP118753.2, on the reverse strand, counting down.
CCTGGATATATGCCTCCAATCTCATTGACATGGATGCTATAATTAACTTTTTCTACTGTGATTGTTTGTGTAGCATTTGTTTTCTTGAACTTATCATTACCATCAAAGAACACAGTTACATTAACTAATCCAACATCATTTACAGGCATTCCAAAGGAATAATGTCCCTCTTCATCAGTAAAACCCTGACCATTATTTAAGGATACATATGGAATAGGATTTCCTTCAGAATCTTTTAATGTTCCTTCAATACGTATAAAATTACCATACGTAATTTTGTCTCCATAATCACTAGTGATATTGTCAATATTTAAGACACAATCTGCTTGTTCAACTATTTCAAACCAAGCATTATTACTTGTAGGTGCATATTCTTCAGTACCCTCATAATTTATACCAATACACCACATGATTTTACTTCACTTGTATCATTAAATTCAAATATGAAATCACCATTATCATCAGAAGTTACTTCATAAGTAGCATCAGAATAGGTGATTAGTAATTTCTGATTAGGTATTTTATTATTGTCCTTATCATATAAGTAACCTGTGATAATAGCTGAATCACCCACATTCACATAGTTATCATATTTTATATGCAGGTTGGTTACTTTTTCTTTTATAACTTCAAATACGGAGTATGTTGTTGTTGCTTGATAAGTTTCATTTCCTTCATAAATTATGTTAACTTTGGAAATACCTACTTTTTCAAGATGTAATTCTTGTACAAAATTCCCATATTCATCTGTAGTAACAGTATAATTTGAACCATCAAATTTTATGATTACTGGAACATTATCTAACCCCAAATTATAATAATATTCTCCTTCTTCATCATAATTTATAGAATATAATGAACCTGTAACATTTATTGAATCACCCATTGTTTGAGTACCAATATAATTTATACCTAAAGATACTTCTTTCCTTGAATCACTTACATTAAAGCCAGTTTGATCACTTATTGTACCAGTATAAATATCATCACCATCATATACAACATACACAGCATTATAGCCAGCAAATACGGTAATGTACTCAAGTGAGAAGACTCCTTCATCATTAGTTACTGCCGAAAAATTCTCCCCATTAACATGTATATTTACACCAGCATTTTTAACTGGAGTATCCTGCACATCACATAATTTTCCAGTAATATGAACAGTTTCACCTACTTCAACATCACTTATAGGATCAACAATCACCCTAGTAGGACAAATAACCATAATTGTTTGTGTAGCATTTGATTTTTTGAACTTATCATTACCATTGAAGAATACTGTTACATTAACTAATCCAACATCATTTACAGGCATTGAAAAGGAATAATGTCCCTCTTCATCAGTAAAACCCTGACCATTATTTAAGGATACATATTGAATAGGATTTCCTTCAGAATCTTTTAAAGTTCCTTCAATTCGTATAAAATTACCATACGTAATTTTATCTCCATATACACTAGTGATATTATCAATTGTTATTATAGAAGTATCTGTTTGTTCAACAAAGTTAACCCATACTGAAGCATCTACAGGAGCATATTCTTCAGTTCCTTCATAAACCACACTTATCCATGCAGACTTTACATCATCACTTGTTAGGTTAAATAGGAAATCCCCATTATCATCAGAATTGATAACATGTTCTTCCTCATCATAACGGATTACAAGTTTTTGGTTAGGAATCCTATTATGTTCCCTATCATATAAGAATCCACTCAGATAAGCCTGTTCTGTGATATTAACATATTCATCTGCTTTAAGGTATATTTCAACTATTTTTCCTTTAACTACTTTAAAAGAAATTTCTGCTCTGTAATTATCATATTTTTCTGTTTCATCAATTGTAGTAGTAATCAAGTATTCTCCTGGTTCTTCAGGAGTTAATTCATATGAGAAACAGTTATCGGTTATTTTTGTAGTGTAATTATTATTATTAAAGTTAAATGTTACTGTTTTATCCTCATAAGTTGAATCATCCACATATACTTGACCACTTAAATTTACTGATTCCCCTAATTCTATTTTACCATTACTGATACTCACATAACCTGGGAAACTAGTTTTTCTCACATTTACAGAGAAATTATATGTTAAAGGAGTGTATTCATCATTTCCTGTGAATGTTACTGATATATTGTTTGTTCCCAGTGCATTGAATACATATGAGCTTGTGTATAATCCTGCTTGGTAAGTTTCCTCTGTTGTTGTTCCAATTTCGTTGTTGAATTTGAATATTACTTCTTGTTGAGTTAGTGGTTCATTGTTTTCATCTGATAACCTAAATGTGAAGCTGCTTGTTTCATCTATTCTTACCACACTAGGTTCAGAATAGATACCTAAGTTTGCATCTTTTTTTGCTGGTCCCACAGGAATGTCTGTTTCGTTAGCACTTTTTGTTGGTTTTTTGTATTTTTTTATTGTTTTATTTGTAGTGCTTATCTTGTTTTCTTCATCATTTTTTATTGTTTTTGTTTCTTGTTTAATATTATTAGTGGATTGGTCTGTAATATGTACAGTATCGTGTGTTATTGTTTCATGAGTTGATATTTTTGTTGAATGATTGTTATTTGTTGCGGATACTGTTGTTATCCCTACCATCACCATAATTAACATTAAAAACAAGAAAATAGTTTTAATAGATTTTTTCTGCATTTTAATCACACTATTTAATTGTTTTTTTATATAAACTAACAGTAAAACCTAAAAATGAATAAAAATGTTTTATTATTAGTTAAGCCTATATCTATCTTATTAAATATATAAAATTATTTAGAAAAGCAGAAATGAATTTATTTAAACCATACCCGAAGAATATTAAACAATAGAAGCAAATAATTAATCTTAGATAAAAATAATCTAAAAATCAATAATAAAAACAGGACCTGAATGAACATATCAACAAAAAGTATAACTTACAATAAATTGACAAAAAAATGAAAAAATATCCAATATCATTTTTAGAACATAAAAAAACATTTTTTATTATAAACAAACCTGTTTCTAACCTTTATATCTCTTTTTAACGATGCAAGTAAGCACTTACAGTCGAAAACATTTATATAAAAACCAATACAAACTAATAAGTAGAGATGGGAAAGAAAAACACCCATCAAACACAATATTATCAGTGGTGATGATAATGAACCTGAAAAACATATTAATGATCGGATTAATACTAATAGCTGCAGGCTCACTCATAACAGCAGTCAACGCAGCACAAGATACAAATATAAATGGAATAAACCTAAAAGTACTAGACGGATTCAACCCACACGAAAGCGACGTAGACACAACACACATGGACGAAGACGGCCTAGACGTAGAAGACATCGACGGAACAAGAGTAGACAACAAAGTAACACGTGAATACATAAACAGCAACGGAGACAAACTCGAACTAACAGTAGGAGTCCTCAACAACGGCAAACCAGTACAAGCAATAAACGCTTACGGCTACACCAAAAAATCAATAAACGGTAAAGACGGATACTTCAAAACCGAGAGGGATGATGGAAGACAACAATACAAATTCCAATACATCCCGGATGGAAAACTAGTGAAAATAGAAGCACCAACAGAAAACAGCATAAGCAAAGTAATGACATAAAAAGGGATACTCTCCCCTTTTCTCCCTTTTGAACATCAAGGTGGTGTTAATGATGATGACAATATAAACAATAATATAAAATTTAATCTTTTATTGGGATTACTCACTCCTATATCAAATAATATAAACATTATAGAGAAAATATTTAAACTTCATTAAGTCCCAGAAATAAAAGACTATATAAGAAAAGAAAAAACACATAATTAAATCCCAAAATAAAAAAGAAATTTGAAGTTAAACACCCCACTTAACTTCAAAGAATTATTATTTTTTTAAGCTGTTTTAACAGTACTATTTTTACTATAAACCCTATACCCTCATTATCTAGAAGTAAAATTAACTTCTAGGTTAGAGGAACTTTCATTTTTTTCTTCGTTATAGTGGAATTTAACGAAAAATAATTCGGAACCATTATTTAACTGAAAACATAACTGATAACATAAGACAACAATAATAATATAGAATACCACGAAACAAGAAATGTAATCACAATGGTAAACATGAACAAAATATATTAAAAAACTACAATAACTAGGATATAAAATTATACATTTCATGAAACATGATCCGACAAAACAAAAACAGGTTAAGTAACATAAAACTAAACAGAGGAGTATGAAAATAACATAATCTATAAATACTAACATTAATCATAATATTATACAGAATATGTTCAAGTCAGTGTGATACATATTTCAAAGGGTAATCATATAAAGAGATAGTATTTTTTTACTATCTTTACATATATGATTTAACGCTAATTTTAATTAAAATATTTCAAATATCTTATTCCTAATTTTATTTATATTATTTAAAACAAAAACATTACTGGGTAAGTAAATGTTTATTTCTAATACATTTTAATCATTCTATCGACTTTAATAAGCCTAACCTCTCCCAAACCTAATTTAACCCTTTGATTAGTACTGTTTGGTGTACGTTGGTGGAGGTGATTATATGTATTGCACTGACTTACAGAAATTACTACTAATCTTAGATATTATTATCAAGATAGTAACTATTCTGAAATTATTGGGGATAGTATAGAATAATCTTCTGAAAGTTTTCAATTAATTATTCTTACAATAATTTACTCATATCCATCACAAAGTACTGATAGTTTACATTGATTAGAATTTGTATAGATTAAACTTTATTTACAAATAATATGATACTTCTATTTTGCTTACAATATTATTTAAACATAATTTTGTTCTAATAAACTAACAATATTATTATATCCGTAAAAATAATCATTAACAATAACGATTACGTTCTCTTATTCTATGTGTTTATTGTCTCTATTATTGATTGTGTATTTGTTTTTGGTCTTTTTCATTGTTTGTGTTAAAAATAGTTTTTAAGGAGGTGAATTGGTATCTTCAATATTGAAATTAAATACTTTCTAGTAGTTTCCGCCTCTTATGATGAGGATCATCAGTATTACTCCGAATATTGCGCTGAATGTGAATCCTACGAATCCTAGTACTGGGTATCCCCATATTTTTAGTTCGGTTTCTATGCCCATTATGAGTGATGATCCCATTAGTAGTGCTGCTGTTATTATGGCTAGTATGACTTCGTTTACTATTCTGGATACTAGTCTGTCGATTGTTGTTAGTTCTGCTTGGTCTATGGATATTTTCAGGTGTCCTTCTTCTACTATGCTGAAGAAGTTTAGTAGTGATTCTGGTAGTCTTTTGGCTAGGTGTTGTATGTCCATGAATGCGGATGTTCCTTTGAGGAATGCTCTTTTTGGGTGTAGTGTGTTTACCAGCATTCGTAGTGCGTATGGTTTTACTATTTCTGTTGTGTTGAAGTCTGGGTATAATGATTTTCCTATGTCGTCTATCATTGATAGTGTTCTTATTACCATCATCAGGTCTCGGGGTAGGATTACTCCGTATTCGTTTAGTAGGTCGTTTTCGATTAGTCCTCTTAGTACTCCTGATATGTCATTGAATTGCATTCCATAGTATTGGTCTAATAGTTGCATTATCTCGTATTCTACTTCCTTGTATTCTACTGAGTCTTCTATTATTCCCATGTAGATTAGTTGTTTTGTGAGTAGTTTGGCGTCTCCTTCGGATATGAATATGAATAGTTGTGCTAGGTCTTCTCTTAGGTCATTGTCTAAGTGTCCCATCATTCCGAAGTCTACGAATGAGAGTTGGTTGTCTTCTAGTACAAATATGTTTCCTGGGTGTGGGTCTGCATGATAAAATCCGTATAGTAATATTTGTTTGATGAAGGAGTCTGCTCCTTGTAGTGCTATTTGTTTTTTGTCATATTTTTCATCGTCTGATTTTAGTACTTTGTTTAAGCTTACTCCGTCTAGGTATTCCATTGTTAGTACTTTTTTGGTGGTGTATTCCATGTGTATTTCTGGTATGTATACTGGATCTTTTTTTAGTAGGTCTCTCAGGTGTATTGCGTTCATTGCCTCGAATTTGTAGTCTATTTCTTTTTTTATGTCTCTTTCAAATACTTCTACTAATCCTGGTAGGTTGTATGATTTTGCTATGTCTAAACTGTTATCTATCCGGTTTGCTATTATTTTCATTATGCGTATGTCACTTTTTAGTGTTTGTTCTAGTCCTGGGTGTTGTACTTTTACTGCTACTTTTTCGTTGTTTATGAGTGCTGTGTGTACTTGTCCTACACTTGCTGATGCTATTGGTTCTTCGCTGAAGTCTTCGAATATTTCATTTATTGGTTTTGAAAATTCTGTTTCTATTATTTCTTTTACTGTTTCGTAATCGTCTATTGGTGCTGATTCTTGTAGGTGGGTTAGTTCTTCTGCTAGTTCAAATCCTATGAGTTCTGGGTATGTGCTTAGTGTTTGTCCTAGTTTGATGAATGTTGTTCCCAGTTCTTCTAGCACGTATCTTATTCTTACTGTGTAGTCGTTTGGTATTTCTTCTGATATGTCTTCGTTTGAGAATGGTGCTTTGTTTCTGTTTACGATGTATGATGTTAATGATTCGAATCCGTATTTTATGAGTACACGTACTATCTCGTTTATACGTGATATGTCATTTCGTCTTTCTTCGAATATCATTTTTCATCACATCTTGGGATTATTGTTTAAAAAAAAAAATTGTTTTGATGGTGGTAATATTCTTTTTTTGGTTTTATAACCCTATGTTTTGTAATAGGAATGTTGCTACTACTACTGCGATTATTAGTATGAGTATTATTATTAGTATTGTTGTTATTCTGCTTGTTATTGAGTTGATGTTTTCGTCTACGTCAAATGATTCGTCGATTAGTTCATCGTCTAGTTTTGTGTTGAATTTGGATTTTATTTCCTCGTCTGCTTCGTTTACTTCTACTTGTGGTTTTGTGGTTTTCTTTTTGATTACTTGGTTTTGGTTTCTTGATTCTTTTATTGAGTTTATTATTGGTGTGTCATTGTCTTCGTTTACTAGTTCTTCTAGGTCTATTTGTTCTGGTTCTGTTTTTGTTGGTGTTACTGCTTTTGGTACTGTTTGTGGTTGTGGTTCTGGTTTTGTTTCTGGTTTTTGTATTGTTGGAATTATTGGTTCTGGTTTTGGTGTTTGGATTGTTGGTTCTTGTTTTATGACTGGTTCTGGTATTTCTTCGAATGTTGCTTGTTTTGGTGTGACTTCTTGTGGTACTATTTTTTGTGTTGGTGCTTCTTCGATTATTGGTGCCTGTTCTACTACTGGTTCTGGTACTGGTTCTGGTACTGGTTCTGGTACTGGTTCTGCTGCTGGTTCTGGTACCTGTTCCACTACTGGTTCAGGAGCTGGTTCCTCAACATGATCTGGTGTTATTAGTGGTGATTCATCTTCTAGTGTAAATGAATCATCCACTATAAAATCATCAAATATATCTACAACTTCATCATTTGCTACTACAGTATCTGTTGGAACTTCTTCTGTTACTGTTTCTGTAACTACTGGTTCTTCTACAACAGTTTCTTCTACTACTGGTGCTTCTTGTACTGCTTCTGTTACTACTGGTTCTGTTACTACTGGTTCTTCTTGTATTGTTTCTGTTACTACTTGTTGTGTTGTTTGTACTGTTTCTTGTGGTATGGTTTCTTGTATGTTTTCTGTTTTTGTTTCTGGGATTATTACTTCTTCAGGAGTTATTGATGGTTTTGGTGTTGTTGGTTTACTTCTTTTTCTTGGTTTTATTGGATTTGCTATTGTTGCTTTTGCTGCTCTTATTCCCTGACTTACATTTTCTTTGAAGTTAGATTCTTTTTTCTCAACTACTTGTAATGAGTCATCTATTTCGCCCATAACTGGTTCTGCTTTTGGTTCAATTCCTGTATTTTTTATTATGATTGATTCTTCATCTATTGGTGCTTCTTGCCATATTACATCTTCTTCTATGGATTCTCCTTTGTCTAGTGCAACTAGAGGATCATATTCTTCTTTTTTAATTTCTTCGTTTACTTTTGCTCCACATTTAGCACAGAATGCGTCGCCTTCGTTTAATTGTGACCCACATTTTTTACAAAACATTTACTCGACTCCTTTTAGTTGTTTAAAATATTGTTAAATGATATGGATAAAATTTATTAAAAAATCTATTACCCTGAACGTTTGTATCCATTTATATTAATGACTGGAATTTTATATTACATATTATTATATTTTTTATAATATTTAAATTCTCATGTTTTTGTTTAAAAAAATTAAAAATTAGTATAAATTTCTGATTAATCTAATAAAATAGGGATTTTTCATTATCCTAGATTCTTCAGAAGGGCACATATTCTCCAATCATATAATAAAAATAGGATATTATAAGGAAGTGATTTAATGTATATAATATATTAGTTAAGTAAAAAAATAATCACAATAGTCATACACTTTAGAGTTTAGAAACATTATTGAATAATAAATGTATGGGGATTTTATTGGAATTAGGAGATGTTGAAGAAGGAATAATTATTTACTTCCCGTGAAAGAAGAGTATAATAAGGTTAATGTATATTCTTATTATCCTATTACTCTTAGATTTTCTGCAATTACCTTCGGTGTTATACAGGATCCTACCTGTCTTGTTTGACTGTTTAGTGCTGTTGCTGTTTTTATTATGTCAAAGATGTTACCAGATATCATTGCCTTTTTGATTGGATTTTTTATTTCACCATTTTTTATTTCAAAAGCATTTCGTGCTTCTACTGAGAAGTCACCAGTTATTGGGTTTGCCGTATGTGCTCCCATTACACTGTTTACTGTTATTGCTTCTTTGATTTCTGTTAGGTCTGTTTTTTCTTTAAAGTCCAGTTGTAAGTTTGTGAATCCAACGTGAGGTACTGAGTTAAATCCGGACCTTGAAGCGTTTGCGGTTGTTTTAACATTTCCTTCTTCCTTGTTTGCATGGTATGTGTCGTAGATGAAACTGTTTAGTACTCCGTCTTTGATTAGTTCTGTTTTTTCTGATGGTGTTCCTTCATCATCAAATTTGGATGATGCGTTTGCTCCTGGTATTGTTGCATCATCATATAATGAGAATGATTCGTTTGCTACTTGTTGTCCTAGTTTGTCTTGGAAGTATGATCTTCCTCTTTGTGTGTTTTCACTGCTTAGTGCTGAGAAGAATGTTCCAAGTAGTCCTGTTAATGCGAAGTAGTCTAGTATTACTGTGGTTGTTCTTGTTTGTGTTGCTTTTCCTCCCCTGGAGTTTTTTGCGAGGTTTGTGGATTCCTGTACTACTCTTTCTATGTCGAGGTCTGTTGTGTGACTTACATCGTATTCGTATGCACTTGAGTATCCTTCATCTTCTGGGGCGTTTAATGATACTGATATTCCTGAGCTTGTCTGTTCTTCTGATACGAATACTCCATTGGAGTTTGCTAGTATTGTTTTTCCTGTTGCTACTTCATATTCTGCTGATGTTGGCTGGCATTCTTCTTCTTTTACCATGCTTATTATGTTGTTGCATGTTTGTATTGCTTCTTGTAGTGTGATGTCTTCTATTCGTGGGTCATATAGTCCTTTTACTGTTGTGTATTTTTCTGGTTTTTCTATTATTGCGAGGTTTTCGTCGGGATTGTTTAGTTTTGAGTTTTTTATTGCTTGTTGTATTACTTCATCTATCCTGTTTATGTTTGTTGTGTAGGAGAATCCTTGTTGTTGGTTGTTTATTACTCGTACTCCTATCCCTGTTATGTCTTCTTCTTTTGCGTAGTTTACTTCATCGTTTAGTACTGATACTTCTGTTGATTTTTCTTGTTCCAGGAATACTTCTGAGTAGTCTACTTGTTTTGTTAGTTTGTTTATTATGTTTTCAACTATATTTTCCATGTTTTTTATTCTCCTACTTTGTGTTTAGTCATCCATCTTGGAGTATCTGTATGCTATGTTACATGTTCCTTCTTTACTTACCATACATGCTCCTATTGGGTGTAGTGGGTTGCATTCTCCGCGGAATAGTTTGCAGTCTTCTGGTCTTGCCATTCCTCTTAGGATTGGTCCGCAGATACATCCTTGTGGCACGTTTTGTGTGTCTGGCAGGTCCATGTCATATTTTTTTCTGGCGTTGTGGTCATCGAATTCTTTTTTGAGTTCGTATATGGAGTTTGGTATTTCTGGGAATCCTCTCCATTCTTTGGTTGTTACTTCGAATACTTCGTCCATTGCTGCTATTGCTTTTACGTTTCCTTCTTCACGTACTGCTCTTTTGTATTCGTTTTGTACTCTTGGGTTGTCTTCTTTTTTCTGTTTTAGTATTAGGTATATTGAGTATAGTATGTCTAGTGGGTTGAATCCTGCTACTGCTTGTGGTATTCCGTAGTCTTCTGATAGGTAATTGAATGGTTTTGTTCCTATTATTGTACATACGTGTCCTGGTTCTATTAGTCCGTCTAGTTTTACTTCGTCGTGTACTAGGAAGTCTAGTGTTGGTGGTATTAGTCTGTGACTGCTTAGTACTGAGAAGTTTTCTGGTGGATTACTGAGCATTTCGCTTGCAGTGGTTGGTGCTGTTGTTTCAAATCCTGCTGACATGAATACTACATCATTGTCTATTTCGTTTGCCAGGTCTACTGCGTTTCCTATTCCGTAGACTATTCTGACATCTGCTCCTTCTGCTTTTGCGTCTGCTAATGATTTTTCTGTTCCTGGTACTCTGAGCATGTCTCCGAATATTGTTACTGTTACTCCTTGTTCTGCTAGTGCTACGCATTCGTCTATTTCTCTTGCTGGTACTACGCATACTGGGCATCCTGGTCCTGCTACTATTTCTACTTCTGGTGGTAGCATTGATCTTATACCGTTATACATTATTGTGTGTTCGTGTGATCCGCATACGTGCATAATTTTCATTGGTTGTTTTACTTCGTTGATTTTTTTTATAATATCTTTTGTTAAATTTTTCATTTAAACCAAAAACTCCCTATTATTTCTTTAAATTATTAAAATAATTGAATGACTAGTTTATGTTTTATTCTTTAATCACTGATAATTATTATTATAATCAATATATTTAAAATGTGGCTTTTAGTATTTTGGTTTAAAATGTAAATATGAGTAGTAGCAAAGATAATATTATAATATTTTTAGGAGTAAATAATAATGCACATTAGTGTTGTTGGTTTAGGTGTCGAGGGACAACAGGCAACTATTAGTTTATTAAAAAGAGGCTATGATGTTTATTCTTCAGATATTAACAGGAATATTGACTTACATTTACTAGATGAGGCCAGTATTGATGATGAATTGTTGGATTTGGAAATTGGTAGTCATAATCTTGACAAGATTTATAAGTCTGATGCTGTTAGTGTTAGTCCGAGCCTGTTTAATAAGGAAATTGCACATAACATTATTGATCGTGGCCTGTTTATTAGTGATATTTTTACCAAACATAAAGATATTAAGACCATTGCAGTCACGGGAACTAATGGTAAGACCACTACCAGTCACATGATTTATCAGATACTTTCTGATGCAGGTTATGATGTGGTTCTTGGTGGTAATGGTGGTGGAGGATTTTCCGGTTATAATGATTTGCTGCTCAGGGCTAATGAGGATGAATATGATTATATGGTTATTGAAGTTTGTGATATGACTCTTGACTTCTGTAATTATGTATTTGATATTGATCTTGTTGTTGTAACTAATATTGGCTTTGATCATATGGATGTTCATCATTCTCTTGAACATTATACTGAGGAAGTTGGATGCTTTATCGAGGACAAAGTAGCAGTTCTTAACAGTAATGATGATAATCTTTTAAAATTAGAAAATACGGGTTCAAAAACGTTATTCTTTGATAGTTATGATGGGGAATTGAACTTGTTTGGAAAGTTTAATCTTCAGAATGCTGAGGCTGCAAGAATTGCTTGTTGTGAGCTTGGAATTTCTGATACTCGGATTATCAAATCTCTTGAATCTTTCACCTCTGTAGAGGGAAGAACTGTTAAACTGGATTATGGTAGCAATGAGATAGTTTCTGGAAAAACTGATAATGTTGATGCACTTAGGGCAGTTATGGATGAAGAACGCTTTGATACTGTGATTATTGGTACTCCGCGTAAACATGAGACTTGCAGGTTTAATATTCTTGATTACATTAAAAAATATTCCCCTGACACTTTAATAATATTCCCTGGACTTGATGATACTACATATGATTATGTTCAGTACCTTAACAAGTTGGGTTATGATAAGGATTTAAGAGTTATTAAAAATATTGAAGACATCATTAAATTTATTGAAACACTGCATAATAAGAAGATTTTTATTGGCGGGAATGGTCAGTCAAAAATAACCCTTATCACATCTAAACTGGTGAATTAAGCCCCAGTTTAATCTTTTTTTTTAATATATTCACTATAAATATATAAATAATTAACAATATAATATATACTAATGAAAAAATTTTAAATACATTATACATTTTTAAGAGGTTAATTAATAAATGGCAAAACTAACAAGTCCTTATTTGTTAATTGGAGTACTGATTATCACAGTGCTTGCTTCAGGAGTTCTGTGCCATACAATTACAAGTTCAACACCTGTAAATGACGCAGTACTTGTCGAAAATGGATCTACAGTTGTTAAAGGAGATGTACTAGTAGATAATGCTAACATCCGGAAAGAACCTATAGCTTCCAATCCTCTGAACATCCTCAGACCTTTAGGACGAGGAGATGTGGTAACATTTGCAACATCAATAATAACCGGTGCTGCACCAAAAAATGTTATAAAAAATGAAAAATACATAACATCAGACGGACACATATCCGATGAACTAGATGGAATAGGTAAAGCTGTAGTTGATGAAAAAGGGGAAATTACTGTCGAAAAGACAAATGAAATCCTTTGGGCACACAAATATTCTGATACCGTAGCAGTTAAAGACGGAGAAAACATTAAATTAGTTAAAAATAATGAAACAATAAACACAGTAGCTATTAAAGATATTAATAATGACTCCGTTCCTATTGATTACGTATCAGCAGCCGAAATAAAATCCTGGGCAGAAGATGCTAAAGAAGGTAGTAACATGACAGTAGATTACTATCTTGGAGGATTTAGTGACAACAGACCAGGCGTTCACGGTAAAGATAACATCACACGCCTATTCGGTGAAGACGTTTACAAATACATGCTTGACTACACACCAGGCAACCCTGTACTAGTATATGATAATAATGCATCATTAGTTAAAGTAAGTAGTGGAACAAGTTATCTTGAATACCTAGCTGAATATCCTACAGAAATTCGTGCAGCAAATGCCAGAGAATTTGCAAGAGGATGGAATGGTACATTCGTACCAGGAAATAGTACAGCACACGGAAAAGATAGAGTTAGCTTCACATCTATCCCAGAAGCAGAAGCAGCATCAGGTTCAGCTACACACGGTGTATGTCCGGCAGGAAGATCATTAAGAGAAGCATGGTTATCATTAGACAATCCATTACCAGTCGGTATGTCAGGTGACTATGAATCCATCCTCTACGAATACAGGCCAACAATTGATGTGGGCTTAAGTAATGTGAATGATTACCCTGTGATAGTTAAAATGTGGACTACAGGATCTAGTGGAGACACTACCATCCATACTGAAGTCTATCAACTTGTAGATAATTCAACCAGTGCGAACAACACGACAAGTGCAAACAACACTACTGATGTAAGCACAACTTCAGAATAAATAATAAGAAAAAAAAATAGATAACCCCCCAAAAACAAACCTTTTTTTATATAAATTTTTTTTTATGAGTGATATAATATGGATGCTATAGTAACAGCAGCTGGTAAAAACTCCAGAATGATAAACGATTTTAAAAAGATGAACAAGAAACCCGTGCATAAGCTACGATTAGAACTGAACAATAAGCCGATACTAGTACATACTCTTGAAAAGATATTTGCATCAGAAATAGAAGAGGTAACTGTTTGCTTAGGACATCATAAGGAAGAAATACTTAACATACTACGAGAATATTCCCTAGAGGACAAGGTGAATATCAGCATTAATGAAAATCCAGAAGTAGGCTTGTCAAAAACTATTGAAAATGCCTTGAAAAACGGGCAGGATAAGTATTATTTATATGCAGCAGCAGACCAGCCAACCTTAACAACAAAAACAATAAACAATATGATAAAAGTACTAAGAGAATCAGAACACCCAGAGAATACTATAAGCATATTAAGACGAAGAAAAACAGGAAAACTAGATACGGCCGAGGGACTTGGAATGCCATTCTGCTGTTATGGAAAACTATTATACAGATACATTTATGACAAAGATGATAACCTAAACCCAATACTTAGAGAAATGATTAAGGATAACGTTGAATTCTATGCAATAAAAGAAGAAAACGAACTTGAATTATTAAATATTAATCATTATGAAGAATATCTTAAAATTAAGAAAACAATGGGATAATAATTAATTAATTAGTTTATTTTATCAAAAATGATATTGATTTTTACAAGCTCTACTAATTAGTGAGTGTCTTATATTTCTTTATCTTGATAATGAATACAAATTAAGAAATAGAATACTGAAATTAAAATTGAATTAAAGTGGCCCATAACAATTATCCTAAAAACACGATAATTGTTACACTACCTAATGCTAAAAAAAGAAGAAAAAATAAATTTTTAGAGAATTAATGTATTGCATCAGTTAATTCTTTAATCTTGTTATAGGTATCCTCTGTTTCTTCTACAACGGTTCCTGTGATTACTATGTCTGCACCTGCTTGACTGACTTCCTGTGCATCTTTTGCGGTTCTTATACCTCCACCCACTATGACTATGAGATTGGTTAATTTTTTTACTTTTACAATGAAGTCTAGTGGTATGTGTGAATCTGCTCCGGAACCTGCTTCCAGGTAGATTACTCTCATTCCCATGAATTCTGCTGCCATGGAGTATGCTAGTGCTAGGTCTGATTTTTTTCGTGGTACTGGCTTTGCATCACCTACCCATCCTACTGTTCCTCCAGGTTCTATTATGAGGTATCCCATTGGAATTGTTTCTATGCCCATTTTTTTGATAGATGGTGCGGATAATGCTTGTGCTCCTGTTATCCAGTATGGGTTTGTTGAGTTTAGTAAACTCATGAATAGTAGTGCATCTGCATATTTGCTTACTCCACTAATATTTCCTGGAAATAGTACTACTGGTAAGTCCACGTTTTCTTTTAATGCTTTTACTGTGAGGTTTAAATCGTCCTGGTCTGTTATGGAACCGCCTACTAGTATGCCGTCACTGTTTGCTCTTTGGGCTTCTTTGGCTATGGTTACTGCTTCTTCTGGTGTTTGTTCGTCAGGATCGATTAGTGTGAAGTGTAATTTATGATCTTTTAAAGTTTCATTAATATAATTTTCAACATTCATTGATATCTACTCTTTTGTACCTGTTTAAAAATTATTTGTTTGGTTATAATTTAATATTTGAAAGTATTAGTATTTACTTATTATATAATAGAAATAGTATTGTTGTTTTTTTGGAGCTTAAAAATTTGTTTAAGGAAAAAAATAAATTGTACTTTGGGTTTAGTACAATTAATCTATCCTCTTGGTTCTTTTGCTTTGAATCTTAAACCAGTGTAACCACATTTCCTACAGGATTTTGCAGTAGCTGGGTTTCTTGCGTTACATTTTAAACAAATTTTAATGTTGAACATTCTGTTTTCAGCTTCTTCAAATTTTGCCATGTTAGTTTCCTCCTAAGAATTCATTTTGTACCTTTACAATTTCAGTACTGTTTTTTGCCTCACTATAGGCTTCTAATAAGTTTTCATTAAGTGAAATGAAATGTGGACCCCATTTAAATGAATTCATTAAATCATGAGCTTCATCCTTATAACCTACAATATATAATGCAGCACTTAATGCTTCAGCACTTGAAAGTATACATGGTTTTCCATAGTTAACAGGGTTTGCTGCTACTAAGAATGGAAGTAACCTGTGATTTTTCTTGGATTTGAAATTAAATGATGAGTTTTTTAATTTCTTCCAGGAACAGTCCAATGCTGACAGTCCATATTTTGTAATTTTATCTTTATCTTCCATAGATACTGCTTTTGTTGCTTCAGCATCTAATATTATTGCATTGTAAGGTATTTTACGCATGTTATGTGTAATGGATACCTTGTTCTGCTTTTGAAGTTTTATGGATGTGCATCTTTTAGGATCACATTCTCTTGAATGATAAATTACAATTTTAGTCATATTAAACTTTTTTTAATATTTTATTTTATAAATAAAGAATTCTATTAAATATATTATCCTATTAATATTTTAGAATAATATGACTTATTAGAATAGTATTTATTATATATCTATTCCAAACAATAAAAAGATTTCTATAAATTATTATTAACAAGAAGATACAAAGGTATATATTAATAAATATTATTCGAATTATCATGATAACTTTAAATATTTACACCTTATTGGGCGAATTGGTAGTTATTTTACTAATTATTTTACTAATACTAGTCAGTATAACATTAATTCTTGGTTTTTACCTTATTCGTAGAAATAAATTAATATTTCCAAACTTATTACTGTTTACTCTTAATTTAACATATCCTACTATTAAAAGATTGCTTCAATTATTACATTTGAATGATTTGATTATTGATCAGATAGGTATTGATCTTAGAAATAATGTTAATAGGAAAAAATTCAGTGAGCTGAATGCTACTGATGTGATTATGGTTTTACCTCATTGTCTTAGGGCTACTAATTGTCCTGCTGTACTTGGTGAACAGGGTATTGAATGTGTTTGTTGTGGCAAATGTTCTATTGGTACTATTAAGAATATTAGTGATAAGAAGGGTCTTGATGTTTATATTGTTCCGGGTTCAACTTTTATTAAAAATGTTGTTAAGAAAAGGCCTTTTAAGGGAGTTATTGGTGTTGCCTGTCCTGTTGATTTAAATCTTGCAATGACTTCTCTGAATTCTTTTAATCCTCAGGGAGTTTATCTTTTAAAGGATGGTTGTATTAATACATTGGTTGATGTAGATGAAGTTATTGAATTAGTTAATCAAACACAACCTACCACAAATTATAAAAAGGAAGATTATGTTTAAACAGTTTTTCTTCCAATACTTCTAGCTTTTTTTGCGTATCTTTGCTTATTATGTAACCTTTTTTCTTTCTCATATGATGTCTCTGAGAAGAAGTACATCCTATTTTTTAATGATTTACCAGCAAGCCTATCATCCACAAATATTGTTTTCAGAGCACTTATTTTTCCGTCCCGTTTTAAATCATCAAAACTGCTGCCCGTAGTTATCAGAAAATTTGTTTGACTTACCTGTTTCATTCTTCCTTCATCATATTCATTTACACCATATTTGAAGCCTTTTGTAAAAATCCTGGAGAAATATCCTACAAGTTTTGCAGGTGCATCCATCCAGAATAATGGGAATATGAATGTAAGAATATCCGAATTGTTTATTAATTCCTGTTCATACAGAACATCCTCTGATAATTTATGTGGAATATTGTTGTTTTCTCGAAGATATTCCTCCTCCGATATGTCCGGATTAAATTTAGATGCATATAAGTCAGTTATTGTATACTCTATATCGGCACTCTTTAATCCTTTAATATACTCCTCTTTTATTAGGTAGGTTGTTGACTTTGTACTTGGATGACAGTATATTATATGAACTCTTTTTTTCATACTACTATATATTGTAACTTAAAAATAATAAGGAGTACTTACAAAATATATGTGTAGATTAGTAAGGGGGATAGTTTATGAAAAAGATTGGAGTTGCTGTTAAGAGTAATGGTAAACGTTTGGAACATTTTGGTATTTGTGAATATTTTGTTATTTATAAGTATGATGAAAAAAGTCATAATATTGAATACGATAATGTTATCTTCTCTTCAAAAGATCGTAGGCCTGATGGTGAAGAATGGGAAAAATCAGCTGATGCTATCAAGAATTGCGATATTGTTATTTGTGAAAAAATGGGCATGGTTGCTAAGGCTGAAGTTGAAAAGATGGGTATTAAGGTCATCCAGGAAGAGGGGTCTGTTGAAGCAGTCCTTGATGAATTCATAAGTCGCCAGAATAAACGAGATAACATTAAATTCTAACCTCCCACTAAACATATATTTTTTATTTTTATTGAATCAGAAAAACATCATTTTAAAGTTTGCTAGATTAAAATTAAATTATATTTTAACAAAATTGACTATACAATTAATATCTATAATTAAAAGAGTAAATCACAACTAATAAAAAAGCATTCACTCTTAAAAATAATTTAGAATAAAATCAATAAAAAATATATTGAAAGGAGAATCTATTATGAAAATAGATGAAAACTGGTTCAAACTATATGAAAAATTATATGGGGAAACATTCAACCGACTAATAACAATAGGAAACGATGAAACCGGATACACCAATTACCCTATACTAAACTTAGAAGAACTAGCAGAAAAAATAAACGAATTTAAAAACACAGAGTTCTACATCAGCCTATACAATTACCTTACAGATGAAAACATTATACGATGGGACAACACCAACATAAACAAATTCGAGGAATATGCAGAGAAAAACTACATACTATTCCGATTCAGACAGGACACATCCGTAATCCAAGAAGAAGTCTCAAAATTAAACGAAATCCAAAAATTCATGTTCATAAGAAGATCAATAAACCTTGGATTTAACAAAGAAATAATAATAGAAACACAAAAAACATACAACTTCTTCAAAACACACTTCAACATCAAAGGAATCCTAATGTTCAACGGATACAATGAATGCCTACTTTACTATCCAAAAAAGGATTTAAAACTTAAAAGATCTAGTTTAACATACTATAACCTGTTAAAACTAGTTCAGGAAAAACTAGAACTTAACACACTCATATTTGAAAACATAGAACCATACGCACAACTGGTACCACTACCAGGAACACAAAACAAACATTCCAGATTATACGTACAGTTATACTACCCAGACTTCTCATACGAGGAAATAATGAAAAATAGTGAGAACAAATACTTTAACACAGAACATTTAACTGAAAATGAATATTCAGACAAATTACATGATTTTATAATAAGCATGGACAAGGAAACTCATGCACATGAAAAGGATTCAAAATATGATTTTGAAGAAATATGGGACAATATCTGATTAAATCAAACATAAGATTCCTTTCAGTATACTCCTTTTAAACAAAAATTTTTTACTCGCCGACAATAGGCAAGTATTTATTATATAAAAAATATAATATTAAAATAAGATATAGACTAGGTCTATGGTAATTTATAATCCAAAAATAATAAACGGATTATTATAAGAAAATATGACAACAAGAAGTCATGCGTATCTAAATTTTTTTATAAAAGACAAACCATGTTTTATTTACCATAACACGACCTGACGGATTCTTTTCAAACTTAATAGATTTAAACATTTTCAATAAAAAAAAGTGATTAGAATTGGGAACTAATCAAACATACCCAAAAAAAATCCCAAAAAAAATATAACAGCAAAAAAAAAGGAATGAAACATTGCTGTAACATAAATCAAACTAATAACAAAATTACAATAAAAAAAAATATAAGGAGATAATGATATAATGGCAAAAGCAAGAAGACGAGTACGTGACACCTGGAGAGAAAAAACATGGTACGAAATATTAGCACCAGCAGACTTTGAAGAAGCAAGCTTAGGAACAAGCCCAGCAAGAGAACCAGAAATGCTAGTGGGAAGAAAAATAGAAACCTCAATGCGTGAAATAACCGGCGACTTCAGCAGACAATACGTAAAACTATTCTTCGAAGTAGACCACGTAAGCGGAGAAAGAGCATACACAAAATTCACAGGACACAAAGTAACAACCGACTACACACGTAGTATGATCAGAAGAGGAACCAGCCGTATAGACACAATAACTGATGCAACTACAAAAGACGGACAAAAACTAAACGTACACATGCTAGCAATCACAGTAAAAAGAGCAAAATCATCACAACAAAAACTCATAAGAGAAACAATGCACAGAATGATTATTGAAAATGCAGCAGAAAAGAACTTAGATGAACTCGTAAAAGAAATCATCTCAGGTAAATTTGCATCAAACATATACCACGAAGCAAAGAAAATTTACCCACTCAAAAAAGTTGAAACAATAAAAACAAAAGTACTAAACTAAAAACTTCAACTAATAAAAGGAAAAAAATAAACAATACTTAACCTCCATCCAATTTTCTTTATTTTTACACACAATATATCCAAAGTTATTATATAAATAAAACACAAAAATTATTATATGATACAATTAATATTCCTCATTATTTGTCTAATATTCGGAATCATAGTATACCTAAGCGGAGCCCTAGACCTACTAGGCTCAGCATTTGTAACAATAATTGGAATAGTTATAGTAATACACAGAGGATTTAATTGGCTAGCAATACTTTTACTATTTCTACTTTTAGGCTCAGTTTTCACAAAGTTTAAATCAGATTACAAGAAAAGAATCGGACTTAAACACGAAAAAAGAACAGTACGAAACGTAGTATCCAATGGAATAGTTCCAGTGATAATGGCATTATTCGGAAATTATGCAGGATTCATAGGAGCAATAGCAACAGCAACAGCAGATACTATGGCAAGTGAAATAGGAGTACTAAGCAAACCTATACTAATAACAAGTAGGGAACAAGTAAAACCAGGTACTGACGGAGGAATATCAGTACTCGGAACTACGGCAGGAATAATAGGAGCAACAATAATCGGAATAAGCTCATACATAATAAACGTGTCACCAAACCTGACAAACAGCATAATAATAGCATTAATTGCAGGAACAATAGGATGCTTCGCAGACAGTTTGCTAGGAGCCACACTAGAACGTAGCGGACTATTCAACAACGAACACGTTAACCTATCTGCCACAGTAGTCGGAGCATTAGTTGGTATCATTATAACAAGTATCGGAGTATGATATAAAATGAAAGGAATTATATTTGTAATAGACGGAATGGGAGATCGTCCAGTAAAAGAACTAGACAACAAAACACCACTCGAAGCAGCAAACACACCATACATGAACAAAATGGTAGAAGAAGGAATAACCGGAATAATGGATACAATAAGACCAGGAGTAAGACCCGGCAGTGACACCGCACACCTCACACTACTAGGCTACGACCCATACGAAGTTTACACTGGAAGAGGACCTTTCGAAGCAGCAGGAGTAAACGTTGACGTAAAACCAGGAGACGTAGCATTCAGATGTAACTTCTCAACAGCAGAAGATGACCTCACCGTAATCGACAGACGTGCAGGAAGAATAATGGAAGGAACAGACAAAATCGCAGAAACAATCAACACAATGAAACTAGACGACAACGTAGAAGTAATCTTCAAAGAATCAGACGCACACAGAGCAGTACTAGTACTAAGAGGCGAAGGACTATCCGACCAAATAAGTGACGCAGACCCAAAACATGAAGGAAACAAACCAAAAACAGTAAAAGCATTAGACGACTCAGAAGAAGCAAAATACACCGCAGACCTAGTGAACAAATTCGTAAAACAATCCTACGAACTACTAAAAGACCACCCAGTAAACCAGGAAAGAATAAAAAATGGTGAAAACCCAGCAAACATCGTACTACCAAGAGGAGTAGGAGCAGTACCAAACGTACCATCATTCGAAGAAAAATACGGACTCAAAGGCGTATGCGTAGCAGAAACCGGACTAATCAAAGGAATAGCAAAAATAGCAGGACTCGACATAGTAGACATACCAGGAGCAACAGGAGGAATAAACACAGACATAGAAAGTGTACGTGACTACATAATAAAATACATGAAAGACGACACCTACGACTTCATGCTCATAAACGTTGACGGAGCAGACGAAGCAGGACACGACGGAGACATATTCGGTAAAAGAGACTTCATAGAAAAAATTGATTCAGTGATAATGAAAGAAGTAAGCCAACTTGATGACATCGTACTATTCGTAACAGCAGACCACTCCACACCAGTAGGAGTAGGAGACCATACAGGAGACCCAGTACCAGTATTCATGAAAGCCGACGGATTACGTGTAGATGACATCACAGAATACGGAGAAAGACAAGCAGCAAAAGGAGGACTATGCCGTATCAGAGGATCAGACGTACTACAAATGATTAGAGATCTGATGAATGTAACCAGCAAATTTGGAGCATAAAACATTACTCTAAACAAATCCTTAACCCCCCCCATATTTCTTTAGACTATTAATAAAAAATATTATTTTTAAAAGATTCAAACAATTACACTTTCATAGGAGAAAAAAATAGATGACAAACATACCAAAACTCTTTGGAACATCAGGAATACGTGGAGAATACCAGAAAGATGTGACACCAGAACTAGCATTAGACGTAGCACGAGCACTAGCAAAATACATTGGAGGATGTGGCAAAAAAGTAGTGCTAGGACGTGACACCAGGACCAGTGGAAAAATACTAGAAAACATCATATCAGCAGGACTACAAGAATGCGGATGTGACGTATTACTGCTAGGAATGGTACCAACACCAACAGTAGGATATGCCACACTAAAAAAAGGTGCAGATGCAGGTATAATGATCACAGCTTCACACAACCCATCAAAGTATAATGGTATAAAATTATGGAATGCAGACGGACTAGCATACAAACAAAACCAGGAAAGAGAAATCGAAAGAATCGTCTACGAACAAGACTTTGAAAAAGTAGGATGGGACAAAGTAGGTAAAGAATATGACATCACACCATTTAAGGACGAATACGTGGATGATATCATAAAAGTATCCGGAATTGACCCAACAAAACCATTAAAAGTAGTTGTTGACTGTGCAAGTGGTGCTGGTTCAGAACTATCACCAGAAGCACTAAGACGTGCAGGAATGGAAGTAATAACACTTAACGCACAACCAGACGGATTCTTCCCAGGACGTAACCCAGAACCAAACAGTGCAAACCTTCAAGAACTTATGAAAACCGTAAAAGTATTAGGCGCAGATGTAGGCCTTGCCCATGACGGTGACGCCGACCGCATGATAGCAATCGACGAAAACGGTTACATATCCGATTTTGATAAACTACTAACAGTCATTGCCAAGGAATTCGGAGGAACAGTAGTAACTACAGTTGATGCATCAGCATGTCTAGATACTGAGATGAAAAAACTTGGAGGCAAAGTATTACGCACACCAGTAGGAGACGTTCACGTAGCCGAATCCATCAATGAAAACAATGCAACATTCGGTGGAGAACCAAGTGGAACATGGCTTCATCCAGACTTCTGCATGTGCCCAGACGGATTACTATCCGGTTTAAGAATAGTAAGATGTATCCAAAAGAATGGAAAACTATCAGAACAATTAGATGCCATTGAAAGTTATCCAACAATACGTGAAAAGATAACATGCAGTAATGATAAAAAAGAAAGTGTTATGAAAAGTGTTGAAGAATCATTTGTTGATGAATTCAGTGATGTGGAAGAAGTATTGACAATTGATGGAGTCAGAGTATTATTTACTGATGGAAGCTGGGTATTGGTTAGACCATCAGGTACAGAACCATACGTTAGAATCACAGCTGAAGGAAAAACACAAGAACACTTAGATAAAATAAGTGAAGTTTCAACAAAATTCCTTGAAAAACATATATAATCCCCCACTAACCCCAATTACTTTTTATGAAAATTGTGTTAATTACTAAATAATTATATAATTTTTCTACACCTATGATTATATAGTGATACTATGATTTATACCATTGATGAAATTAGAAAAAAAGCTGTTCCTATTGCTAAAGCATTTGATGTGGATAGTTTAAGTTTGTTTGGACCATATGCTAGGGGTGAAGCAACTGAAGAAAGTGATATTGATTTTTATTTTGATAATGGAGGATTACGTGGATTATTACAACATGCTGCATTAATAAACAAATTAGAAGAAGCTTTTGGATGTTCTGTTGATGCTATTTCCACTGGGATAAATAATCAAGAGTTCATCAAACGTATTAAAAAAGAAGGAGTATTATTGTATGAAAAAATCTGATGAATACATGATTGAATTATGTGATAATATTTATTACTTAAAAGACAGATTTGGAGATTCATATACATGACTTAATAACAGATAAAGCATACCAATTAGCTGTTTCGATGGTTATCATAGATTTAGGAGAATCTGTAAATAAATTATCTAAGGAATATTTAGAAAAACATCCACAAATTCCTTGGAGTGATATTGTAAGAATGAGAAATATATTTGCACACAATTATATGGGTATAAACTTCATAGAATTATGGGATACAATGGAAGAAGATATTCCTGAATTACAGAAAATGTTAGAAAGAATATTAGAAAAAGATAATTAATAAAAAAGAATAATAATTCATATTAGTTAATAACAGTTAAGCATCAATAATTCTATAAAAATCATAGCATTGATATGGGTTTTTCGGTAATGAATATGTTAGAATCACAGCTGAAGGAAAAACACAAGAACACTTAGATAAAAATCAATGAAGTTTCAAGAAACTTCCTTGAAAAACTAATATAATCCCCCATCAACTCCAATACTATTTTTTTAGGATATGAGTACTTGTCATGATTATCGTTTTGTGTTGGAATTGTTGCTGATTTTTTTTATATTTTTTTTGTTTCGTTTTACGTTTGTATAACGAATAAAAACAGAATTTGTTACACATACACCAAAATGGAAAAGAAAACATTGCAAAAAGTGACTGCAATGTACTAATGCTATATTGCCTAAGTAGTTATATTTCATCATCTGTTAGAAAATCCATTATATTTTTATGTATTATGTCTTCAGTTGGTAGTTTCATAGAATCTAAGGTTAAAATATATTTAGGATAACTGTCCCTGATTTTTTTTAATGAACGTAGCTCTCTTTGTCTTGTCTTTTATCCCAGTATACTTTCTGATACTTGAATATAACATATTTTATTAGATTTTTTACATACGAAGTCTACTTCAATATCATATATTCTTCCTACTGTTACATCATAATTTCTTCTTAATAATTCAATATAAACTATGCTTTCTAATAAACTACCCATTGATCTTCTAGTTTCATCCCTAAAAAGATAATAAAAACCAGGATCCACCACATAATATTTTTCTAATTCTTTAAAAATTTCTTTACCTACCAAATCTTCATTTTTTGTTTCATATAAAACAAATGCATCTTGTGCATGATGCACATAATTAATTATTGTATTTGAACTTGGCTTCTTTTGTTCTTCTTCTCCCAGTAATTGTCTATTTCTATATATATAATTAATAACATTTGTTGATGAAAATATTTGTCCAGTGTTAGTTATCATATATTCCATTAATTTCATCAATAATTTATTATTTTTTATTTTACTACGATTTAGTATATCTTTTAGTATAATAGAATGATATATGTCCTTTAAAGATTCTTTTTTTTCAAATGAATCATATTTAAGTAAACCTGGAAATCCACCATAATTTACGTATTCCCAAAATAATTCCTGTTTTCTTTGTGGAGATAATTCTCCAAATTCTGAATAATAATCTAATATTTCATTATATGAAAACGGATATATTTGTATTGTTTTGTATCTTCCGGATAATAATGTTGCTAATTCTCCAGATAATAACTTTGAATTAGAACCTGTAATATAAATATCTGAATTAAGATCTACTCTAAAAGAAGTTATGCTTTTCTCCCATTTTACAACGGATTGTATTTCATCAAATAATAAATATATTTTTCCGTCCAAATTCTTTGTTAAATTAAAAATATATTTGTTTAGTTCTTTATATGTATAAATATTATCATAAACACTGGATTCAAAGGAAATATAAATTATATTCTCTTCTTTTACTCCAATATTTTTTAGTTCATCTATAATCATTTTTAATATACAAGTTTTTCCAGAACGACGAATTCAAGTAATTATTTTAACATCTTCTGAATCAATTAGATTTCGTATACGTTTTAAATATAATTCTCTTTTAACTATCAAAATAACCACTTTGAATATTTCATAATTTAATATATATTATACATCATATAATATTTTATTTCAGAAAATTAAATTCCTAAAAAATCGAGAAAAAAATATATGTGATGATGAAATGTTTTGATTTAGAAGGTTCCTCCACATCCACTACCAAATCATTCACCATCACTGCTTCCAACAGCTGACAAAGTACTATCATAACCAGATGTTTATAACCTGTTAACGGATGTGTTTACACATTTAAACTATTATACATCAAGTAAGATCCAAGCAAAGCTTTACTTAAATTTTTTTTCATGCATTATCCTCATGGTATCACCAATCATTTGTAACATCATCCTGTTTTGTGCTCCGCGAAGAGTTTTTTCATTAAAATCATTGGTTCTTACATTACTGTCTAAGATGTGTTTTGTTGAAAATTCCTTGTCACCCATTTTTAAGTTTAGCATCTGACGAATATCTCTTGCCTTATTTGATGTTGTGGATTTTTTGGTTTTGAAATATTTGCATATATCATCAGGTGTAGCATAAGGTTCAAAGTTCTTATCAAACAGATAATTTATTTGGCCAATAGCATACACTATACCGCTAGCCCAATTTTCGAGCTTTCCTCGTTTAAATGGCACATCATGTTTTCTTCCCAATTTATGCACTAATTTTTCACATAATGCTTTATATTCTGAGTTTAGTTCAGCATCACAAAATGCGTTAGTCATTTCAATTAATTTCTTTTCTTTTTCTTTAATTTTATCAGACATAAAATTTAAACCTCACTAAATAATTGATAATGTAAAGTATTGATATTGAATTATTATTATAGAATAATTTCATTAATCAGATATTATTGTTAATACATAGGTTGTAGTTATTTATAGTCTTAATTTTAACAGTTCTTTCAATTCTTCATTTGTCAGTTCGGTGATGAATGTTTTATCTGTACTGATTGTTTTGTTTGCTAGGTCTATCTTGTTTTTAACCATTTGATCAATGCTTTCTTCAAGTGTTCCTTTTGTAATGAAACGGTATACCATCACATCATTTTCTTGTCCTATACGATGAACACGGTCTGTTGCCTGGTTTTCCACTGCAGGATTCCACCATAAATCGTAATGAATGACATTTTGTGCGGCGGTTAAGTTTAATCCTGTTCCACCGGTTTTAAGAGTTGCAACCAGTATTTTGTAATCAGGATTTTCCTGGAAAGTGTCGATGATTCGGGATTTTTCTTTTCGTGAGAGTGTACCATGTAAAAACAGTACTTCTGTCTTGAATTTTCGTGATATTAATTCTTTTATTATTTTACCCATTTCTACGTATTGTGTGAATATGAGCACTTTTTCATTCATATCCAGGATATTTTCCAGAAGATTAGCTAATAATTCCATTTTACCGGATTCGTTGATTTTCATCTTTTCATATTTTAGGTATTGTGCTGGATGATTACATGTTTGCTTTAATGCGGTTATTAATTTTAGGATACTTCCTTTTCTTTCAATACCTTTTGTGTCGATTATTTTTTCGAAATTACCTTTTAAGAGGTTATTGTATAGGTTTACCTGTTTTTTTGTGAGGCTGCAGTAGATGTCGTTAACAAACTTTTCTGGTAGTTCGTTTCTGATTTCATCATCACTTTTTAGTCTTCTCATAACAAAGGGTTTGGCTATTGTTTTAAGATTGTTTAATGTTTCTTCATCACCTAATTTTTCAATTGGAGTAACATATTTTGTTTTAAAATCTTCTAAGCTGGACAGGTATCCTTTATTAACGAAGTCAAATATTGACCAGTAGTCTGTTAATCTGTTTTCTACTGGTGTACCTGTTAATGCTATTTTATTGAATGCGTATACTTCTTTGATTGCGATTGTTTGTTGTGTGCTTGGGTTTTTGATGTTTTGAGCTTCATCCAGTACACAGATGAACCAGAACTCATTTATGAACATTTCCAAGTCAGAGCGTATTATTGCATAGGATGTTAATATGATATCGTAATGTTGTGTGGGAAAAATTCTGTTTGTTCCATGGTATATATAATATGATAATTCTGGTGTGAATTTCTCTATTTCTCTCTGCCAGTTTGATAGTAATGTTGGTGGAACAATTATTAATGATGTGTTGGATTCTAATTGGCTGTTTTCCTTAAAGTATAGGATGGCTGCTAATACCTGTAATGTCTTACCTAATCCCATGTCATCTGCGAGGATGCTTCCGAAACCGCTTTTAATGTTCTGTATTAGCCATGAATAACCAATCTTCTGGTATGGTCTTAACTTTCCCTTCAATGTTTGTGGTTGTTCATAGATATTTGATGTTTTAATTAATTTCTTAAAATTTTCACTTAATTTAAATTTTAAGCCAATATATTCTTCGAGGATTGCGTACTGTAGTATTTCATTGCTTTCATCTTTTTGTAGAAGTGTCCATGTGTATTGTTTTATATGACGGAATGATGGTCCATCAACGAGGTAAATTTTATCTTCTATTTTTATGATTTCATTCATATCATCTGTAATTGTATCAAAATGTTTTAGCTTGATTTCAGTATCTTCCAATCTTATTTTCCAATAGTAATAGTTTTTAAGATTCTTTAGTTGAAAATCATCTGTTTTAGTCTTGATATCTAAAATCAGGTCTATTTTGCTCCCGATAATTTGGAATGGTTTGTTTAATTTGACGTTGATGAGGGGCAGTAAATTTATTATGTTGTTGTGGAAGATTATGAAATCTTTGTTTTTTAATCTGATTTTTTCGTATATTGTGTTTTTTATTTTATAATAGTTGAATAAATCATATATTTTACTGATATTTTTGAGTTCATCGAGGTTAGCCTCTGTTATGTTTTTAATAGTGTCTTTTTCTCTTATTTTTATTTCAATACAGAAATTTTCATCGATGAACATTTCATAGGAGTATGTTTGTTCATTTAAATAGAATACTGATAGTTGTTTTGATATATTTTCAGCAGTAATCTGATATCGGTCATTTTCCCTGTTTAATTTCTCTCCGGTGAATAATTTAAAGACAACATTACTGATATATGGATAGTCTTTAATTTGATTTTTTTGAACTGTGTATGTTATTAAAGCATTCATGAACAAACTGATTAATATTATGACCTGATTTTGATTTGAAAGAGGTTCATTATTTAGGGTAACCAGATTATCCGGACATTTACCATAATATTTTTTACAATAGTTTATGACATTGCTACTATAGAATGATGGAATCCAACGTATATTATATGATTTTTCAGTTTTAAAAATTTCGGGCATAATCGAATAATTTCTGACTAATGTATATGTTAATTCCAGTAACTGCTTTAAAAAGATTATTTTTTCATTACACTTTATACGTGTAATGTTTATTTCATTTAAGAAAGTGAATAGTTTCTGCGAATTATTGAACTGATCAGTATTGGTTATGTTGTAATCATCATCAATATTTATATTTACCTCGCTTTTAACATCCCACTTTTCAAGGAGATGCTTGTCCTTTTCTTCTATTGATTTAAACTCCACCATATCTTCATTATCATAATTCACATATAATGTGGTCATGTTATTTTTTGTTATATTATTAATTTCCTCGTTTAATAATTCGAACAATTCATTATATATAAAATCAAAACTGGTATTAGGGTTTTCCATGTTTTTTAGTAATACCTTGTTTGCATCATGCAAGTTTATTAAGTTTACATCATCATTTACTGTTTTAAATTTAAATTCCAGAATATCATCCAATGTTTTAACAGGGTATGTGATTGTCCGGGTTAAATTTAATCCTCTGATTTTAAATATTAGAAAATTATTTTTCATCAAACGTTTATTGAATTCCTTTAGAATAGATAAAACATCAATTAAATTCTCTTCTTCATCATCATATGAACATTCTATTTCAAGTTCATCCAGAGATTCCGGTAAAATTTTAATTTCTGTTCTTAGTAAATCGTCTGGTAAAGTCTTGTTTATAATCTTAAACCTGTTAATGGGGTTTTCATCTATAATCTTATTTAACTTTTCCAGCTCATCATCATCAAATGTTTTGAATTTAATTTTAATCCTGTTACTATCATATTTTCCATGACTGATATATCCGCTCAGAACATTCTCCTTAATCTTAACACTATGTATATTCTTATAGGTGTGTAACTCCTTATTATGATCATACAGGTAATAATAGTCATATTTTTCCTTAAAATATTGTTTAGAAAAGTTTTCAAACCAGTCCATCATAATATCACATCCACCCCATATCCTCATTATATAATTAATAAACTGTTTACATTATGGCTAATAATCATTTAATTATAATTTATTCTAGATATAATCATATTTGTATATTCCAAATATTAACCATTCAATGTCCAAAACCCTATTTTATTTTGAAGTTGTAAAATTGTATAGGCTTTTTTGCAAAAAAAATTTTCAAGTTTACTATTTTTTTTCTAAAGTTTTATAACTTTAATTTTATAATCAAAATAAATTCATTATTAAAAATAGCATATTTAAAATATTAGTTATTATTTCATGAATTTGAATTAAAATTAGCGTTAAATATATATTTAAAAAGAGATAGATAAGTATATATGCAAACTAAAAACGAATCTATCTCTAATAATAGTATACATTTCATTCAACTTAAACTTTTCGATTTTATGGATGGAAAACCTACTTTTAAAAAAACTTTAAATAAAAAATTAAATCAAGAATCTCATTATCTAATGATTATTCTCTAGAATTAAATGAAAATAACACGTTTAAATACATTAATCCTGAATGTCCTAAGTGTGGTTCTCATAAAATAATTAAAAAAGGTACTATAACTAAGAATAAGCAAAATATTCTTGGAAAATCTGTTGAATTTAAAGAACAGCAATATCAATGTAAAAGTTGTAATAAAAAAGTTTGGAATTAAGAATAAAGCATTATTTGATGATGATAAATACTTTTTTAAACAAATTACAGATAAATTACCTGAAATAATGAAAAAAGGATATAATTCATTAAGAAAAATAAAAGCTTATTTCAAAATATTCTTAAACATAGATATATCTCATACTACAATTAAGAATTGATTAAAAATTGATGAAAACATACTAATAATCAATGAAAAAGCAAAATATAGTGGTTATTACCTTTATGATGAACAAGTGCGACAAGAAATTATCTTCTTTGCTTCGCAGTCAGTACAAGAGACCGATGATTATCATTGGTTGTTCTTGTTAACCTAGGTTATGGTGGTTATTCTCGCTCGAAACTGCACTTTCTGGTAACGGGGGGTGTGGGTTGCATGAGAGTTAAGTGCCTAATTAATTTTCGAAGTACTCGGAAGAAAGTTAAGGGCTAGAGAAAGAATCAATAATGGCTAATACTAAGAAATTTTATGAACTTCTTTAAGCATCACAACGTATAATTATAGGAATGAGTACTGGTAACCCTATGAGTATTGTAAATCCTTGGTGAGGCACGGTTTTGTTCACGTGTCATCCATTCATAACCCAATAGTTGATTTACTGGTGTAAAAGAAGAGCCTAAGTTGAATTTATTCGTATCTGACAGAAGATAAACTTGGTAAGCCCAGCAATTGGTCCAAATTGTACTAGTCAAGTGATATGTTACAAGTTTGGAAGGCTACTGCGTGAGCGGATGCTGATAATCCTTGTTGGGTAAAGGATGTTAAGAAAGCTAATGCCCCTACTATTGTCGAAAGGCACATAGGAAATAGAAGCAACTTTATAACTATGGGGGGATATGCCCACTTTAACAGGTGTATTAATTGAACTTTGAGAAAAAGATAGGAATATTTTACTTGTGTATGGTAAATCAGATAAGGGAGGAGGTGTTAAGAATTATTAATGATAATGCTGAAAATGTAGTTCATGTTGAAAGAGGTAAGGATATGGATGTTCTTACTTATGCGGAATTACATGAGTCTCAACTTGAAGAAGAATGGGAAGCGATTCCCTGGACTCAGATTGAAGAGCACATCTTCGATTTACAAACACAAATATTTAAAGCGGTAAGAGAAGGGGATTATCGTAAGGTGCGTAATTTGGAATCTTTGTTGATGAAAAGTAGCTCAGCTATCCTTTATGCTATCAAAAGAGTCACTCAATTCAATAGAGGTGCTAGAACAGCTGGTATTGATAATATGATTATCACTACTAAGGCTCAGCGTCGTGCACTTTACTATAAACTCCTTGGTACAAACATTAATGATTTTGATGTTTTACCAGTTCGCAGAACTTATATCAGGAAGTCGAATGGGAAGAGAAGACCTTTGGGTATTCCTACCATTACTGATAGGGTTCTGCAGATGATTGTATATTTGGCACTTGAACCTCGTTTTGAAGCTGTGTTTGAATCAACTAGTTATGGATTTAGACCTTTGCGTAATGCTGGTCATGCTATAGCTAAAATACATGCTTTTACTAGGGGGTTAAAGCGTCCTTGGATACTGGAAGGTGATTTTAAATCATGTTTTGATACATTGAGTCATGACTGGATAATAAAACAGTTGGGAAATTTTCCTGCTAAAACTATTATTCATTCATGGCTTAAAGCAGGTTATATGGAAGATGCTATTTTTCATCCATCTGATGATGGAACTCCTCAAGGAGGTATAATTTCACCATTGCTTGCTAATATAGCACTTGACGGGATGGAAAAAGCACTTGGAATAACATACAAGAAAGTATACAATAAAACAAACAAGAGAACATCATATGTCAATAAATCACGATACGTGATGATAAGATACGCGGATGACTTCATAGTACTATGTAAAACAAGAGAAGACGCAAAAGAAGCATTAAATCTACTGAAACCATATTTAACAGAGAGAGGACTTGAACTATCACCAGAGAAAACACTGATTACACATATCAAAGATGGATTTGATTTTCTAGGATTTAATATCAGAGCATACAGAGACAACAAGAAAAAGGGATTCAAAGTACTAACAAAACCATCTAAGAAATCAATACAAAACTTGAAGAAGAAACTAAAACTACTATTCAAACTACACAAATCCAAACCCATAGAAGAACTTATTAAGAAAGCAAACAATACAATAAGAGGAACAGCTCACTACTGGCGTCAAACATCAGCATCAGAAACATTTAACAAAATAACATACTACCAATGGCAATTAACACGCAAATACCTAAAACGACGACACCCCAAAAAGCCATGGAAATGGATACTACAAAGATATTTCCATCCGGACATCTTCCGACAACATAAAGACAAATACATACTAACCGATCCAGAAAACCATAAAACTCAACTAATCAAAATGTCTTGGTTCAAAATAAATTACTCAAGACAAATAAAATACAAAGCCACACCATATGACCACCAATTCAAAGAATATATACAGAAAATATGGCATAAAACACCAATCGAAGTACTATACGACAAATAAACTCGCTTTAAACCTAACTTATTCTCTTAATATCAGATATGCTTGAGCCGTATGTCGGGAAACTGACACGTACGGTTCTTAGGAGAGAAGAGGGGAGCAATCCCCTCGACTTATCCGACTTTTTAAGTTTAAACGGAAAAAAACATTATAGATTAACTATTTATGACTCAGTTTATGAGATTCCAATAAGTGAAAAAATAGTCAAAAACAGATCACCCTCAGTAATTAAACAGTTTATCAACGAATCCCTTCAAAATAAACCTAAAATAGCAATAACAACAGATTTATATCCAATGTACAGAAATATACTTGATGATTTAAATATTAAACAACAATTATGCATAGTACATCTAAGAAGAACAATATACACCAAACTAAAACGATACAAAAGAAGAACTAAATTAACAGAAGAAGAAATAGACAAAATATATGCTAATGCTAAAGAATTTACCGAAATATTTCACGAAACAAACTATTATAGAGCAAAACAAAAATATGAAAAATATATAAATAGGTACGAAGAAATTCCAGAAGTATTACAACAATTCATGGAAAAACACGTCATTAATTTCATAGACCGATACTTATTATACCTTAAAGACCCCCAAATAGAAAAAACATCCAATAAACTAGACAATTACTATAGAAATACTGATCCAGAAATAATTAAAAAACGATACAAAACTAGAAATGGAATATTAAGCCATTTATATTATCAAATGATAGATTGGACTGATAAAAAAGAAAAAATGGTTTAAGCCTATAAAAATTTACAGCCTCTATTTTTTAAGGATTATCATAGCTGACCTAAATTAATTTTTGAAGGAAAAAAAGTATTAGATCCCTGCAGAACTTTGGTTTATAAGAATATTTTATGGTTTTTATTCCAAATTTAATGTATTTATTTGGGAATTGATTCAAAAAACATGCATAGATTGTGCAAGATAGGGGAGGTGTTCTTTGAATAATATGTGATTTTGAGCCTCTCCCTCTTATAGAAGGAGAGGTTCATTTTTTCCCAGCTTCTTTTTTTTTGACTTAATATTATGTGTTAGCATACAATAAACCGATAGCTCTAAATACGAATAAGAGCATAAATGGTAAGCCAAGATAGATGCCTATGAAAACGCCGATATATGGGATTAATCCGACTAGTCCGATGAGGGCTATGATGGCTAATGCAATTAGGTATATTGCAATTAATGTAACAAGAATTTTTACAATTCCTATTTTTCTCATGTCATTTATTATTTCAATAAATCTTAGACCTTCGGTACCGCTTCCTGATTTTGCAAATCTGACCATTGCCGTAAAGGATATGAATGAAAATATGATAAATAATATGATTGCAACAATTAATGTTACGGTTAATGCATTATAGAATGTGTTCATCAGTGGTTTTGGTATTGCTGCCATGATCATGGTTAAATTGGTTGCACCATTTATTATTGCCTCAGTACTGTTGTCTACGATTTTAGTGAATGAAGTGAATAGTCCTGTTGCTGAAGCTACGAGTATGGCTATGATTAGTGGTATGATAAAGTAGATTAAGTCTAAAATCATTGCTTTGACTCCGATGACGAAGTGTTTCACATAGTCGAAATCGGGGAGGATATCTTCACCTTCAGTGCTGCATTTAATAACTTCGATTAGGTATCCTAGTACTATGAATAAGACTATTAAAGTGACTAGTGCTAGAAAGATGGATAAAGTTTCATTATTTATGCCGTATGATGGAATAACTGTTGATAATGTCATTAGAATAATTAAAGCACAGAATATTAAAAATTTTCGAGTATCGCTTATAGGATATTTGATGGCATCCAGTATATTTTCACGCAAATTCATAATTATCACATAAATTGACTGCTTGATAGATATATGTTTTTAAACAATAGTATTTAAAACTTAAAGTATTATAATTTAAAACATTTTAACTTATCTAACACAATATTTAATGTTTGAATTAAATATAACCGATAATTACACTAAATTTTAATATAATGGTAATAATATAAATTAGTAATAACGAGGCATATTATGAACAAAAAAGCAGTTACCTTGATTTTTGTTATATTAATTTCTTTTTGTTTTATAAGCATTGCCGTAGCAGACAATGCCACACCTGATGATAACAATACAACACATAAAGATAAACATGATAAAAAACAGACAAAAGAAAAGAATACAACAGTCAAGAACAAAACAACAGAGGATAATAAAACAGACGATAATAAAACAGAGGACAAATCAGGGAACTATATTCTAGCCATGGGAAGTGGAAATAGTATCAGATTTAGTGACGGCTTTATAGGATTTATTCTGGATTATTCAAAACCTGCTGCAAAAAGTGGAGATAAATATAAACATGCCTCTGCATCAAAGGCCGGCAATTCAAACCTGCTCAAGCAGGCAATAATCGAATGCTACAAACAAAACAGGGCAGGATCCGTTGGGAGTGTAGTCTCAAGTATTGTTAAAAGTGGATCATCCCCTATAAAAATCAGTACCGAAATTTCCAACAAAAAAATAGGTGACCACGAAGTAGTTAAAATAAACAATCATACCGAAGCTGTTTTTGATTTTGAAGTTTTACAATCAGCATCAGGTAATGAATCAGATTATTTTGCATATAAAGTATCATTGAGAACAATCAGTGCTGATGGAAACATAGCTCAGACCAATAACATGACCAATGCAACCAATATAACCAATGCCACTAATGTAACCAATACAACCAATGCTACCAACATGACCAATGCAACCAATATAACCAATGCAACCAATATAACCAATATGACCAATGCTACCAACATGACCAATGAAACATTACTAATGGAAGCATACGCTTATTTACTGTTACTTGCCGATTCACTCTATGAAGCATGGGAACCTATCCTACACACAATGATAAAATACGAAATGATGTTTATCTATGCATTGGAAGAAATGGTAAAGATGGCTGAAAACTACATGAAGGAAATAACTACCTTGATGTATGCACTTAAAAAACTATTAATCATGCTTGAATCAGTATGGAAACAACTTAATGGGCTTTTAAAATTAATTACAATCATACTTAACAGGATACAACAGCTTTTAAACCTAATTGGATTGATATTGAAATTCCTAGCTGGAATTATATCCGCAATCATTGCATTTATACAGCAAATATTAGGATTGCTGTTTGCCATAATAAATTTCCTTTTAGGATTAATCAACCAAATATTGGCATTTATCCAAGCCATCATAGACTTCCTAAAAGCAACAGGCAGTTACCTCTTGAAAGTAATAGAAAACGGAGCAATCATAATCATATCATTCGTTATTATTACAATCGGAGCATTTATTTACAACAGGAAAAGATGATCTTCATCTTCTATTCCTTTCTTATTTTATTGGAGTACTTGACATAATCTTTTTTTGTAGTTGGATAATACTTTTTTTATCTTTTTGAGAGGTGCAACAAATCCCACACTAGAAATAAATTTCATATACTTTTGCATAATACGATAATGATATTCAATTCTATACTTACCATATTCAAATACCAATTTACTTGTTCCAAAAATTAACCATAGTCATTTTAACCAATGATAGAGATTTCATTCAAAGAATAATACATTCTTTTTTTAAATATTTTTTAAAAATGTTAAGTCTTTAATTATAAATCCCACATATTCTTTTAGATACAAATTATATAGAAAAAATTAGTTATTAGGTGTTTAACCTAATTAGTCTGTTAATATAGGTGTTTGCCCATATTGTGGTCACTATACTTGCTATTATTTGTCCGACTACTATTCCATACCATACTCCGTGTTCTCCCATACCCAGTACCAGTGCGAACAGGTATGCACAGAGTATGCTGAATACTACATTTCTTAGCAGTGTCTGTACCATTGCAGTTAATCCTTTTCCCACTCCCTGGAAGAGGAAAGTTGATGGTGCACCAAACGCCATGAACAGGTAGTATAAGGTCATGTTTCTTAGGAAGTCAGTCATTGTTCCTGCCAAGTGTGCACTTCCCGCACTATATGAGAAGAGAACTACTATTTGTGGCGCGAATATGTATATTATTGCCCCGGTCAGTATTGCTATTAGTAAGGCTAGTCTCATACTGTACCTGTGGGCCAGTTTTATGTTTTCTAGTTGTTTGGCACCATAGTTTGCTCCTACTATGCTTACTAGTGCTGTAGATATTCCGATTATCGGCATTGTTCCTAGGCTTACTACTCTCCATCCTGTTGAGTATACTGCTACTGCATCGGTACTTGCTACCATGGTGAGTATTGTTGATAGTACTGTTATTAGTATTGATGTTAGTAGTAGTTCCAGGCTTGCTGGTATTCCTACTTTTAGTATGTCGTAGCTGATTTTCTTGCTGAATTTGAAGTTTGTTTTTGTTGGTTTTATGTATGTGTCTTTTTTTATGTAGAACCAGTAGGATATTATTAGTATTACTAGTGCTGATGAGAGTAGTGTTGCTAGTGCTGCTCCTTTTACTCCCAGGTTTAATGTGTATATGAATATTGGGTCTATTATGATGTTTAATATACCGGATATTGCCATTGCTACCATTGTCCTGTTCACGTCACCTTCTGCTCTTAGTATTCCGTACATTGCGTTTGGCAGTACGAATAGTATGGATCCGGCAAACATTATTTGTCCATAGTCTAATGCGTAGTTTAATGTGTTTCCGGCCCCCATCATGGTTACTAGTGGTTTTAGTGCCAGTAATAGCAGTACTGTTATTATTAATGAGATTATGGTGGTTAGTATTATTACGTGTAGTCCACCATTGTCTGCTTTGTCTTTTCTTTGCTGTCCTATGTATTTTGATAGTGCGCTTGTTGCTCCTCCTCCGAGTCCGTTTCCTAGTCCTACCAGTATGAGGAATAATGGTGTTACAAATCCTACTCCTGCTAGTGCATCACTTCCTAGTCCTGCTACCCATGCTGCGTCGGCTAGGTTGTATATGCTTACTAGTAGCATGGATATTATTAGGGGTATGCTCATTTTTCGCACGGCTATTCTTGGGTCTCCGAGTATTGTTTTTACTCCCTTTGTTTTTGCATTTTCTGTTATAATTTTACCTCCCAGTAAGTTATTTTATAAGTTAATTAAATTTCAAAGCAGTATTACCATTACATACTCATCATTTCTTTTATGAATTCATTGTCTTTTTCAACATATTCTTTTTCATATAAATTTTGTATTCTGTTCCAATAATTATGCTGAATATGTACTTGATAATGCTCATTTGTCATATAAGTTTCTTTATTATCCCCAAAATATTCAATATGGCTTTCAATTTTATTACAATAATGAAGAATTAATTCTAATGTATGCTTTTCATCAACGTTCATATAGTAAAACCTCATCTTTTTTTATTTTTTTAAGAAAATCCTTATTTGAAAAATCATTCGTGATTAAATCTACAGAACACTCAAAAACTTCTTCTAATTTATGTAATAAAGATGAATATTTAATATACCTCATAATCCCCCCCGTATCCATAATTAAGTCAATATCACTATCATTTGTAGCAATACCTTTAGCATAAGAACCAAAAAGACGTAAATTTAATAAGTTATATTCTTTAGCAAGAGGTGTAGTTTTAGATTTTATTTCATCAATTGTATATATCAACAAAATCACCTTTAATAATATTATATTTTTATTCCATAAGTATCTGACATAATTATCTTTTTATTTGTTTTTGTAATACTTTTTATCATTTTGACTTTTTTTGTTTATTATTATATTTATTTGATTATGGGTTTTATATTAGTTATCAGTTCCCCTTTTATTTGTTATCATGTCTGGATTACATTTATATATGTGTTTGTATAGAATATTATTATAAAATCATAAGTTTATTCAATAATTTTATAAATTATAAGTATATTTTATATTTTATGTTATTGTTTACTCTTTTATGATTTTTTTTTATAAAAGTTGAAATTGGGGTGAATTTTTTTTAGTTATTTGTTATGTGTGTTGATGATAATTTGTATTTGACTAAGAGTATTCTGGTTCGTGGGCTTTCTAAGAAGCAATTTAATGTTTTAGTGGATATTTCATCTAAACTTAATGATTTAAGAAATTATACTGTAGAAACAACCCATTTAATCAAAAAAAGTGATGAAAAACATTATAAAAAAATAAATTATAAAACCATTATTAATAAAGTTAAATCTAAATATGGTGATGTTTATTCTTTTATTCAAGCTCATTTGGCAAATGCTGCTATTAAAAAGCATGTGGGTTCTTTTAATGGGTATGTTGCATTATTGAATAAAAAAATTGATAATGAATTTGATCGGGAGGTTAATGGTCCTAAAAAGCATGATAATCGTTTACATAATATTATTATACCGAAAGAGTCTATAACCTCTTCTAAAAAGAAACTTGCGGAGGGTTTTATTGAATTACCTCTTAGTAGGAAATATAAGAAAGAATTAGATGATGTGAAATGTAGGCCTAGGATTAAAATTCCGGAGGATATACGTGATAAAAAGATTATTCAGGTGGAAATTATACCAATAGATAATGGTAGAATGTTTAAGGCAAACTTTACTTATCAAATAGAAAAAGAACCACTCGGTTTGGATAAAGATAATGTTATGGGTATTGATTTGGGTGTTAATAATTTTGCAGCTCTGGTTACAACGGAAGGGACTCCATTTATTGTGGACGGGAGATTTCTAAAAAATCAAATAGCCTTCAAAAGTAAAAAATGTGCACATTATCAATCAATATTAAATAAACAAGGTCTAAAAAAATCACAACGAATAATAAAGATAAACACCAAGTTTAAACAAATACAAAACAATTATTTAAATCACGTCACTCGGTTTATACTAAGTATATGTGAAAAACAGGATATTGGTACAATTGTTCTCGGATATAACAAGGATTTTCAAAACCAAAGCAATATGAGGCCACCTCAAAATCAAATATTTGCACACATGGCATTCAAAAAATTCAAAGAAAAACTAGAAAACAAATGCAAAATACACGACATAACGCTAATAATTCAAGAAGAATCATATACCAGTAAAAGTAGCTTCCTAGACAACGACATACTACCTAAATACCGGCCAAACAATAACAAATCTTATGAATTCAAAGGAACAAGAATAAAAAGAGGACTATACAAAACGAGTAAAGGAAAACTTATCAATGCCGATGTAAATGCTGCTGCCAATATTATACGTAAATGTAAGCAGAAATTCCATGTTGAACGACTGTATAAGTGGGTCCAGTACGCTCCAAGTAAAATTAAACCCGTTTAAACATTTTACTAAAAAAATTATGATTATGTCATAATTCTTTTGTAATAATTGTTAGTTTGATTTTGCAAAGACAATTATTATTTTTATAAGATTAAAAGGATTATTCCATGGGAGTAATACTTTTTTTTCTATCAAAAATAATTTTGTCAAGTACTCTTCATAACTAATAATTTTTCATAATGCTTTCTTAATGAGGGTTATCTTGATTAACATGTATAAAATTAATCAGGGAATCCATAAGTGATAATTCATTTGAACCTCTCCATCTTGTAGAAGATGAAGATCAGTAGGTTATAAGTTATAATAAACTTAAATTTACCAAGCTACCCCCCACATCTCACCAGTTCTTAATATTTTTCATTTTTGAATTCTGCTACAGCATTGTTGATTTTGAAATTAGATAATCTTTCTTTTGTATTTTTTGCTTGTTTTGAATTTTATCCCACCATGTATGGAGGTAGTTTGATTTTATATCCATGTATTCAAATACTATGATTGTTATTTTGTAATCTAAACGAGTATAGTGTATGTTTTTTAGCCTTGAATTTAGGAAAATCATCATTTTCTTTGAAAAAATTATTAAATGTTTGAACCAAATCTCTGAGTACTTGTTTAGGCTGGTGTATTAACACTTTTTAAGAAAAGAAAAATTAATTGTATAAACTGTAAAAATTGTGTTGAATCTGTAACGTGTTTGATGAAGATTATCATATGATTCATGCAATAATTTATATCTTTCTAATAGGTTCCATGTTAAACGTGCATTAGCAATTATATTGATGGATAAGTTGAATATTGTTCTTCAGCATTTTCATATGATTTCTACAGAGCCCCAATGGGATTACTATCTTATCCAAAAGTTTGATTAATATTTTTTATAATTGTTTCTACATGAAATTATTGATACTATTTCTATATCCTTTTCTGAAATGAAAAAGATTATTCTATAATTTCCAACTCTGGCACGTTTGCATTGTGGACATTTAGAACTTTGTAATTGTTTGAATTGATAATCATGTGGATTTTCTTTTATTTCATCATATTTATGTAATATACGTTCCAATAATTTTTTATCTTTGTTATGTTTTTTACGAAACTTAGTAGCTTCTTTGTGTTCGTATATTGAATAACTCATAATTTTAACCTAATTTTTTTAATTCGTCTTCGATATTTAATTTATTTGTATCAGAATAATCCCCGTTTTCAAATTTTTTTACTCTTCGATTAAATTCTTTTGCTTCTTCGTCAGTGAATTCTTCATTTGATTCATCGATTAAACGTTGAATTATATCATTATAAGTATCATTTTTATTTCCTTTTAATCCTAACTGGTAATGAACACTATCACTTACTTTAATTGTTTTTGACATTAATATTTCCTCCAGTAATACTTTTTATAATTATTATACTATTTATACTTATTATAATCCCATGATAAAACTCTAAATATGTTAACATATAAAGATATTACTAAGATAACATTTTAGGTGACTATTAATGAAAGCAGTTATATTAACAGCTGGTGAAGGAACTAGGATGCGTCCTTTAACCACGACACGACCAAAAACTATGCTAATTACTGGTGGAAAACCATTAATACAATACAATATTGAATCTTTAAGAGATGCAGGTATCAAAGATATTACATTAGTAGTAGGATATAAGAGAGAAGTGATTGAAGAATACTTTGGTGATGGTAGCGAGTTTGGTGTTAACATCAACTATGCAATCCAGGATGGGCAGCTTGGTACTGCTCATGCTATTGGTAGTGCAGAAGAGTATATTGATGAGAGTTTCATCGTGCTTAATGGGGATATTATTGTTAGTTATGATCTTATCCGTAACTTGATTGAAAAGTATGCTACACGTACAAGTAATGATGTTAAGAGCGTGCTCACCCTTATTGAGGTGGATGATCCTTCCAGTTATG
The DNA here is from genome assembly GCF_034480035.2 of Methanosphaera sp. ISO3-F5. Taxonomy (NCBI): domain Archaea; kingdom Methanobacteriati; phylum Methanobacteriota; class Methanobacteria; order Methanobacteriales; family Methanobacteriaceae; genus Methanosphaera; species Methanosphaera sp. ISO3-F5. The sequence continues at coordinate 1,893,398 of NZ_CP118753.2, read as the reverse complement.
GTATTGTAAGTACCATGAATGATAAAATTGTTGAGATTGTTGAAAAGCCTAGTGTTGAGGATGCACCAAGTAACCTTGCTAATGCAGGTATTTACTTGTTCAGTACCGAGATTTTTGAGGCTATTCATGAAACTGAGTTGTCTGAACGTGGAGAGTATGAGATTACTGATTCATTGGAGATTGAATTAGGTAAGGGTTATGAAATTCTTGGCCTTATTTCCCGTGAGCCTTGGATGGATGTTGGTAGGCCTTGGGAGTTACTTAAGTCCAATGCTGATTTCCTTGAAAAAATGGAAGATGATATTCAGGGTGAGATTGAGGAGAATGTTACAATCCATGGTCCTGTTCACCTTGGTAAGAACAGTATTATTCGTAGTGGATGTTATATTCAGGGCCCCGTGTTTATTGGGGATAACTGTGATGTAGGTCCTAACACTTATCTTAGGCCTAATGCCTGTCTGTGTAATAATGTTAGTGTAGGTAATGCTGTTGAGATTAAGAATAGTATTATTATGGATGGTACTAATGTTAGTCATTTGTCTTATGTTGGTGATTCTGTTATTGGTGTAGATTGTAATCTTGGTGCAGGTACTAATCTTGCTAATCTTCGTTTTGATGATGGTCATGTGAAGGTTACTGTTAAGGGTGAACGTGTTGATTCTGGTCTTAGGAAGTTAGGTGCTATCTTTGGGGATAATGTTAAGACTGGTATAAATACTAGTGTTAATCCTGGTGTTAAGATTGGTAATGGTTCTTTTATTAATGCTGGTTGTGTGATTTATCAGGATATTGATTCTTTCTCTTTAGTTACCACTGAGACTAATTTAATTATTAAAAAATTAGAGAATGATGAAGAATAATATTTTAGTATTATTCTTCTTTACTTATTTTTCGTAATCTGTTATTATTGTTGTTGTCTGGTTTTCTGTTTTTGTTGTTGTTATGTTTTTGTTTGATGTGTATGCTGGGTTAATGTTTATGTAGTGTACTGTTTCGTGTGTGTTATTGTTTTGATTATTGTTTGTCATGATTGTTTCTAGGTTGTTGTTTTCGTTTATTGTGTTTATTATTTCTTCTCCGTTGAATGATAGTAGTAGTGTGATTGTTACTAGTGTTATGAGAAACATTGTTGCTGCATGGTCTTTTTTTGTATCGTTTTCCAGGTAGTTTTCTGGTCCTGTGAATGTTGTTTCTCGTATGGGGTATATTAGTTTGCATCCGTTCTTGGATAGTAATGCTATGAATATTGATGATGTGTATCCTGTTATTAGGGGTATTGTTATGTGTGGGTTTATTATTAGCAGTATGCTTAGTGGTATGTAGTGTATTAGTGTGTGTTTGTAGTTTTTTGGTAGTAGTATGTTTAGTTGTGATGCGAGTATTGTTATTATTAGTCCGTATTCCAGGTTGGGTAGTGTTAGTATGTATGATATGGTTGAGTATAGTATTATTGATGTTAGTATTTCGTTTATTTTGGTCATGTTTATCATTTTGTGAGGTAGTATATTGTTCTGTACATTAGTAGTGTGAACCAGAGTCCGCTTATTATGTATCGTAGTGGGCTTAGTTGTATTCGTAGGAATAGTAGGAGTATTAAAAAGGATAAGAGTAGGAGTATTGTGTTGTTTATGTTTATGCTTTGTGATCTGTTGTTCTGGTATTCTTCTTTGTTTAGTATTATGAAGTTGTCTAGTAGTTGGTTGTCTATGAATTCTTTGTCTTCGTTTATGTTTGCGATGAATTGTATGTTTTCTTGTTGTATTAGTTCTTTGTAGTTTTCTAGTTCTCTTCGTGTTAGTTGTTCGAAGTTGTTTATGTATATTATTGTTTTTGTGTGTTTTGTGTTTTGTTTTATGTCTTCTATGATTTGGCTTATTGTCTTGTTTTTTGTGTCTTTTTTGTTGCTGGTTTTGTTTAGTATTTGTTGGAATGCTACTTTTCCTTTTTTGGGTGTTGATATGTATATGGACTGGTACTGTTTTTTTAGGTTAGTGTATGTCTTGTATAGATCCTGTTTGTATAGTAGTATATTGTTGTTGTTTTCTATTTGTTTTATGATTTCGTTGTGGTTAGTTTCCATTTATTATTTCCAGTTCGTATTTTTTCATTTTAAAATCATTTGCTTGTTCCATTCCCTTGTATGTTATTATTATTTTGTCGCCTATTTCTGTTAGTTTCATTAGTGAGTCTAATTGTTTTTTACCCCATACTTCTACTATTTTGTTGTTTGTTTTTATTTTGTATAAGTTGCTGTTGTATTTTCCTATGTTTTCTAGTTTTTCTACTAGTGTTCCTTCGAGTGATTCACCTTCTTCCGGCATCCATGTGTTATTGTTGTTCATTTTTCTATTCTCCTTTCTATTTTGTATTTTTTCATTTGTCTGTTGTTTTTTGTTTTTTGTATTCCGTTGTATGTTATTCTTATGTAGTCGTTTATTTCTATTTCTTCCATTAGCTCGTCGAGGTATGTTTTTCCCCATATTTTTATTTTTTTGTGTTTGTCTGTTTCTATTGTGTATATTATTTGGTTATTGTTTTGTCTTATGCGTATTAGTTTGCCTTCTATTTTTTCTCCGATTTCTGGGTTCCATGTGTTTACTTTTATTTGCACCCATTTGGAGTCTGGTTTTTTTTCTTTGTATTTTTTGTTGAGTATGTTCAAATGTTTTTTCCTCCCCTTTATTTTTTTTGGTGTTGTGGAATACTTCTTTTTGTATTCCTGTTTTTTATTTATGTTGGAGGTATCAATGTTTCCTGAAAATCATATATATCGTTAAACGATATATTCTTAAAATATAATAATGTATAATGATAAAATAAAAGATAGTGGGAAATAGAATTCCGTCAAAAAAAAAATTTCATTAAAAAAGAATAAAGAAAAATGGAATCACAAGAAAAACAAATTTTTAGAAAAAAACAAGACACATACTTTAATAAATACAAACAAAATAGAATATAAAAAGAAAAACATTACAAAAAGTAATAGAACATAATAGGTGATTTATATGAGTAAAACCATTACCATATCCCCAACATCAAGACAAGAGGGACATGCAACCTTATCACTAGAAGTAGATGATCAAGGAATAGTAACAACAGGACGTTACTACAGTATAACACCAGTACGAGGAATAGAAAAAATGGTCATAGGCAAAAGACCAGAAACAGCACCAGTACTAGTACAAAGAATCTGCGGAGTATGCCCAGTAACACACACACTAGCATCAGTAGAAGCAATAGACGACTCATTAAAAATAGATGTGCCAAAAACAGGAAAAATACTAAGAGAAATATGCCTAAACGCACACATAATAAACAGCCACGCAATACACCACTTCCTAGTAGCACCAGACTTCGTACCACAAGAAGACTACAACCAAATAGTAAAAAACGTCTCAGAAATACGAAAACAAGCACAATACGTAGAAGACGTAATAGGCGGAGAAGGAATCCACCCATCAGACATAAGAATCGGCGGAATGGCACATAACATAACCAAAAACACAAAAAACAAGATAAAAACCAGAATCTCAGGCCTAAAAGGACTACTAGAAAAACACGTAACACAAATGGCAGAATACATAGAACAAAAAGAATTCCCAGAAAACCTAGGAGTACACGCACAACCAGTACTAGCAACAAGCAACACATACGGATCCAGACAAAACATAAACCTACAAAGCATAGAAGAAATCATGCCAAACTCATGGTACACAGACAAATACACACAACAAGAAGACGAAGAATACCAAGAAGAAACCAAGAAAACAGCCAAAAAAATAGGAAAAACAGCATGCTCACAAATACCACTATACGAAAACACACCAGTAGAAACAGGACCAAGAGCAAGAGCAGACAAATACAGAAAATTCAAAGACAAAGGAGTCAAAGCACAACACATGGCAAGAGCACAGGAAATGCTTAACGCAGCAGACTGCATAATAGACCTCATAGACAAAGTAGACCCATCAGCACAAACAATGGCAAAATACACCCTAGAAGGAACAAACCGCCTAGGAGTAGGAGTAATAGAAGGACCAAGAGGAACAAACCTACACACAGTAAAAATATCCCCAGAAGGATACATAACAGACTACAACGCAATAGTACCAACCACATGGAACATACCAACCATGGGACTGGCAACAGAAGGAACACACTACAAATACGCACCAGACGTAATAAGAGCATACGACCCATGCCTATCCTGTGCAACACACATGATAGTAGTAGATGACGAAAACAAAGAAGTAATAAAAGAAGATATGGTTCAACTATAAAACAACGAAGGGAAAACCACATGTCTTACAATCATGAGAATCTAATAGTCGGATGTGGAAACATACTATACGGTGACGACGGCTTCGGACCAGAAGTAATAAAACACATAAAAGAAAACAACATAACATTCAATGGAGACACATGTGTTATTGACGGAGCAACAAGCGCACCACACTACATATTCACACTACCACAAGAAAAATGGAAAAACATAATAATAGTTGACATTGCATCACTAAACACCACACCAGGAACAATAAAAACACTAAACCTAGACCAGGTACACGAAGAAGAAAGATACATGGACGTACACGGACTATCAGCAACATACCCCCTACACGACCTAAAAGACAAAATAAACATAAAAATCATTGCAATACAACCAGAAAATGTTCCCGACGAGATGGAAATAGGATTAAGCAATACACTAACAGAAAAAATTCCACAAACAATAGACATCATCCATGAAGTCTTAGATTCCATGCTACAAGAATAATATTATGTTTTAAAATAAAAAGAAGGGGTGAAGACCTTGTTTGAAAAACTTAGAAATATAATGAAAACAGAGGATAAAAAAGAAAAGAAAACAACAAAAGCTCCTAAAAGTAATGGAAAAAAACTTAAAATAGGATACATCCACCTATCCGGGTGTACAGGAGACCTGATGTCATTCACTGAAAACTATGACGAACTAGCAGACCTGCTTAACGCAGTAGACATAGTATACGGTCAGACACTAGTAGACTGCTGGGAAATGCCAGAAATGGACATAGTCCTAATTGAAGGATCAGTATGTCTCGAAGACGAACATTCAATAAAAGAACTTAAAGAAGCAAGAGAAAAATCAAACCTACTCGTAGCACTAGGATCATGTGCATGTACGGGAGGATTCACAGTATACGCTAAGGGAGGACAACGGGCACAGCCACAACACTCATCCTTTTTAGCATTACAAAGACTGGTTAAAGTAGACATGGCAATACCCGGATGTCCACCATCACCACAAATGATTAAAAAAGTCATACTAGCAGCAGTAAACAATGACATGGACTACCTTGCACCATTCATGAAATTCACAGAAAACAAGGATGCATGCGGATGTGACCTGCAGAAAAGAATAATAAACCAGTCCATTTGTATTGGATGTGGAGCCTGTGCAGCAGCATGTCCTACAAGGGCAATGACAATGAAGGATGGAAGACCATCATTCAACTGTGACAGATGTGTAAAATGTGGTTTATGCTACTATCAATGTACACGTAGCTGGTGGCCAATAGACCAAATTAAGAAAGAAATGGGATTAGAATAAGGGGGAGTAAAGCATATGATACAAGATTCAGTCCTCGGACCACACCAGGAGATAATAACAGCAAGAGCAACCGATAAAAAAATATTAAGCAAATCACAAGATGGTGGAATCATAACCGCACTACTCGTATATGCTCTTGAAAAGAATATAATTGATGGAACAATAGTTGCAGGAGAAGGTGAAGAAGCATGGAAGCCTGAACCTATCGTTGCAACAACCAAGAAGGAAATTTTAAAGGCGGCTGGTACAAAGTATACTATGTGTCCTAATCTTGCAATGATTAAAGAAGCAACTCGTAGTTATGGTCTTGAAAAAATTGGAACTGTTGGAACACCATGCCAGGTTATGGGGCTTCGTAAGATGCAGGCTTATCCTATGGGTCTTAGAAATGTTATGGATAAAGTTGCACTTGTAACTGGTATTTATTGTATGGAGAATTTCCCTTATGATTCATTGAAGGCTTTTATTCAGGATAAGGCTAATACTGTTCCTGAGAAGGTTACTAAGATGGATATTTCCAAGGGTAAATTATTCATCAGAACTGCTGATGATGAAACTGCAATTCCTATTAAGCAGACTCATGGTTATGAGCAGAGTGGTTGTAAATATTGTATGGATTATGTTGCAGAGTTATCTGACTTTTCTTGTGGTTCTGTTGGGGCTAAGCCTGGATGGTCTACTGTTATAAAAAGAACGGATGTTGGTGTTGAACTTATTAATAGTGCTGTTGATGATGGTGTTTTAGAAGTTACTGAGACTAATGAAGGTAAGTTTGGTCTTGAAATGTTAAGAAAATTAAGTACTAATAAGAAGAAACAGCGTGTTAAGAATGTTGATAAGGCATTGGCTATGGGACTTGAAGTTCCTTTCACACGTTCTGATCTTAAGGAAGATATTTTGGAAAACAGGTAGTTTTCTTTTCTTGTTTTATTTTTTTTAGTTTTGTTGTTGTTTTATTTTGGGTTTTGTTGTTTTTTTTGCAATGATTAAATTTTTAGGTATACCAAAACCTTTATATACTTTTGAGTACAACATTTAATTGACTAAGAAATTTAGGTTATCCTAAACCTATAAGCCATATAATCTTAGTCAAAAAAAACCGAGTTAAAGAAAAAAAAATAAAGACTATGCAAACATTCAAAAATTAAAAGAAAAAAACTATTACTCCTACAAATACAAAAAAATAGTTAAAAAAAATTAAATCACCTATTATAAAAAAAACAACTTTTAATAAGAAAGACACAGTCTAAAAAAAAACTTAACTCACCACTCCTTATTAAAAAAACATAATATAACTTGTAAAAAAAATATAAAAGAAAAATAATAAAAACTCCCTAAAAACAAGCTCAAAACAACATCCTAAGAGCAAAACAATGAATTATTTTTCTTTTATTAACAATTCTATTTCTAAGAAAAAAACACTCCACACCAAAAATACAACACTTATTCTATAAACCACCTAAAATTAAACTTTACACTCCAATATAAAACATACTAAAATTTCTTCCACACATTTTATATGGATAAATAAATAAATATTTATTCAATAAAACAGTATTTTTACATAAATTTTTAAGTAAAAAAATACTAATTTTAATCAAAAATTTAAGTAAAAACAAAAATATTAATAGGTGTGTATCCACATGGAAGACCGAAACCAAATACTTTCAAATTATATCAACGAAAACCTAATAGAACTGCCCCTAAAAATAAATGAAAAAACATCACACAACAACCTAAAATATAAACATAGAACAGAATTCAACGAATTAAAAACATACATCGACAATTTCCTAGACAATATAGAAGATGAACGCTTCATCGTCCTACCAGGCATAAGAGGAGTAGGAAAAACAACACTACTCTTTCAAACATACAATTACTTACTACGAGAAAAAAATGTTCCATATAACCAAATATTATACCTATCCTGTGATGATGTAAATGATTTAACAAACTGCAGCATCCGAGAAATTACAGAAATATATCTGAAAAATCATCATGATACAAACATAAGACTTTTGGAGAAAAAAATATTTTTATTGATTGATGAATCACAATATGACAAAGATTGGGCATTATCCGGAAAAATCATCTATGACCGTTCATCAAATATTTTCATGATTTTCTCAGGTTCATCAGCACTCCATTTAGAATACAATGCAAATGCAGCAAGAAGATCACATACCTCTGATATTCGTCCATTAGATTTCCTACAACATCTCAAACTAAAATATAAATTAAATATAAAACATAACACCACCCCACTAATGAACATGTTATTAAAAGGAGATATTGAAGAATGTCTGGAAAAAGAAAAAGAATATCAGGATACAATAATGAGTAATTACGAGTTTAACCACCTTGAATGGAATAATTACCTATTGTATGGAGGATATCCAATCTACTTCACAGAAAAAAATACTATAAAAATTAGGGACAAAATAGTTAAAATGACCAAAAAAGTAGTTGAAACAGACATGCCCCATATTAAGAATATTTCAGAAGAAAATAGAACAAATGCAAATAGAATTTTACGTCAACTAGCCTTAAATGAATCAGCAGATATTTCACAAAATAAGCTCTCAAACATATTAAATACTGCGAGCGGAAATGTTAAAACCACACTAGAATTACTTGAAAAAACACATTTAATATTCCATTTAGAAACATATGGTTCATCATCTAATCGTAACAGAAAAGCGTGGAAATACTATTTTGCAACTAGCAGCATAAAATATGCATTATCAAGTTATATTGGCAGCATAACTAAAGATAAGAATAAAATTGAAGGAGTCTTACTTGAGAACTTAGTTGCATCAAAATTACATGAATTATCTGATTACAATTATAATTTTTCATTATATTATGATGGTGGAAAAAAATCAAATGTTGACTTTATACTTTGGCATGACGTTTATGGAAGTATACCAATAGAAGTTGGACATGGCCGAAAGGATAAACGACAGGTAGTAAATGCTATGGAACATTATAATTCAAAACATGGCATCATAATATCAAATAAATCAAATAAAATAGAAAAGGATGAGAACATAATACATATACCACCCCAAACCTTTGCCTTACTATAACACACGAGCAAAGAGCAATCAAATATTTTCAATTTAATGGGAGGTTCAGTTATTCTTGTTAATAAGATAAAGGTATTGTTCTAATTCTTCATCATATTTCTTATAATTTTCAAATTCCTTTTTTATTAGTTCATAGAACTTATCATTATGGGCCATCACGATAATATGTGACATTTCATGATAAACAATATACCTCACAAGAGCATCCGGCAAAAATCTAAGATCCTTTGATAATGTAATGTTTCTGAGACTGCTACAACTACCCCACTTATGTACCATTGACCTATACTGTATCCTGTTAACATTAACATTTAATTTCTTTTCATACTCCTCAACAAAGCCATTAACCAAATACTTTAATTCAATTAATGACCTGTTTTCTAACTTCTTATCCGAGGTTAATAACCTGTTTTTCTCCAAGTTTTTCCGGTATTGCTTAATCTTCTTATACAACCATTTATCCTTTTTATGAATTTGTTCTTCAACATTAATTTTACTACGTTTGGGAAGTACGAGCCTTAAAACTCCATCCCTTAATTCATAACGTATATATTTTACATTACGATACTCCACATAGTACTCTATTATAATATCATTAATTTTAATTTCATTAAACTTCATAACTATCTATACTACTCTTAGTTTATCAAACAAAGAATATATCATTTTAGTAAGATAATGTTGAAATCACAAACATATATGAAATGACTAGGGATGAATTCCAAATAAATATTTAATATTTAAAAATACAACAAGTATATCCATAAGGTGTATTTTATGAATAAGGAATTTGATTCCCCATTCCAAGTAGGTGTTCCTGTTTATCCAGAATATTTTAAGGGAAGAAACGATATATTAGAACATATCATACCACAATTATCCCATTTATCCAGAAATAATCAAAAACATTTTTTTATTACGAGTGAAAGAGGTATTGGAAAAACTTCTTTGACAAAATATATCTCAGACATACTTGAATCAGAACATAATATTTTAGCAATCCATATATAAAATAACGGTGTTGACACCGGATGAACTGTTAAAAAATATTATTACAGAGTTATTAAAAAAAGCTAAAAAAGAATCTGTTTCCTTAAGATTTAAAGAGTTAATTAAAGATAATGTGACAAAAATTGGTGTGTGGGGTACTGAAATAAAGATTAATAATCATTCTCCATTACTTATAGATATTAAAACTAATTTTATTCACACAATACAAGAACTTTTCAACGATATTGAAAATAAAACAGGACTTCTAATAATCATTGATAATATAAATGGTTTATCTGAAAATAAAATATTTCCAAACTGGTATAAAGTATGGTTGACACAATTGCAGTAAATGATGATATTAACATACCCATTGCATTTATTTTAACGGGTTATTCTAAAAAATTTGGAAAATTACACAGATTAAATCCATCCTTTTCAAGAATTTTCCAAAGAGAAGAGTTAGAACCATTAAAGGATGAAGAAGTTTCTGATTTCTATGAAGAAATGCTTAAACGAGTTAATATCAACATTGAAAAAAAAGCGTTGAAACTTATGGTAAAATATACTAATGGATTACCCTTACTTATGCAACAAATTGGTTTTTCATTATTTAACAAGATTAATACCAGCAATACAATCACGGAAAAAATAGCAACCAGAGGAATTATTGATGCTGGTGAAAGTGTTGGAAAAAATTATGTGATCTCTAATTATGAAGAATACGATGAAAACAAAGAATATAAATCAATACTTTTTAAAATAAGTAATTATAACTCTTTTAAATTTAATAAAACAGAACTTGAACATATATTAAATACCAGAGAAGAGAAAGTTTTAGATGATTTTCTAGAATTAAACACGTCACATAATTTCTTTGAAAAAAAAAGATGAAGAATACATTGTTAAAAATGAATTGTTTAAAATGTATTTTGAAACATTAAATCTTAAGAGAATATCTGATTGGTAACAGGTTATCTTCAATAATCCATTAGTTTAATAGTAAAAAATAATAAACTTATCTGTTCATATATTATAATTAATATAAAAAAAGATTTTTACAGGGAATTTTTATGAGTGATGTTAAAGAAGTTGATGTATTAATTATTGGTGCTGGTCCTGCTGGTAGTATGGCTGCTCGTGAGGCTAGCCGTAATGGTGCCAGAACATTAATTATTGATAAGAAGTCAGAGATTGGAACGCCTAAACGTTGCGGTGAGGGCATAATGGATGGTGTTCTTGAAAGTGTTGGCATTACTGCTGATGAACGATGGATTGCAAGACATATTGATGGTGCACGTCTTGTTGCACCTGATGGAACTAGTGCATGGTTTACCTCAGAGACTTTGGAAACTCCGGCCACTGGAATAATATTGGAACGTAAAGTGTTTGACAAGCATGTTACAATGGATGCTATTCGTAGTGGTGCTGAGGTTATGATTAAAACGGAAGCTACTGGGATAACCCGTGAAGGGGATTATTTACTTGTGGATATTAGAAGTTTTAATAATGAGTATTCCCAGATAAAGGCTCGGATTGTTATTGGAGCTGATGGTCCGGAAGGTCGTGTGTCTAGTTGGATGGGAATTAACACTAAAGTTCCTCTTGCAGAGATGGAGTCTGGAGCTCAGTATGAGATGACTAATCTTAAGATGGAAAAGAGCGATACTATCGAGTTTTATTTTGGTAGTGTTGCACCTGGTGGTTATGCTTGGATATTCCCTAAGGGTTATGATACTGCTAATGTAGGTATTGATGTTTCTGGTGTTAAAGGAGATAAAACTGCACTGGAGTATCTTGATGATTTTGTGAAAAATAATCCTGAAACTTGTGATGGTCAGATTGTTGAGGTTAATGTTGGTGGTAATCCATTGTGTGGTGTTTTTGACACTCTAATTGCGGATAATTTTATGCTTGTGGGTGATGCTGCAGGTTGTGTGAGTCCTATTACTGGTGGAGGTATTGACACTGGACTTGAAAGTGGTATGATAGCAGGACGTGTTGCTGCCCGTGCTATCAGAGAGAATGATGTTTCCGTGGATAATTTACGTGAATATGCTGATTATGTTGATGAGCATATTGGTAAAAAGTTCAGGAAACTTATTACTGTTCGTGATTTTATTTATAATTTGGATGATGATGATATGAATGAGTATTTGGGTGCTATTGCTCGTGCTAACATCACTAAGCTCTCTACCAGATCATTGCTTAAGGCTATGATTAAGGTATCTCCTAGAAAGTTGTTGAAGTTACGTAAACTACTTTAATTTTTATTACTTTTTTTTCATAATGTGAAGTTCATTATGTCGTTGTCTGTTATTTTGTCTCTGTTTTCTTTTTCTATTTTTAGTACAAAAGGTATTTTTATATACCAGGATACATATATGCAATTTTAGTGATTTTCATGGCCGCAACAATAAGGATTAATGAAGATATTAAACAACAATTAAAATTAAAAAGTGCTCAAACAGGTATTAGTCAATTAGATCTTGCTAATAAATATATTTTAAAGGGTTTAAAAGAAGATAATTTCCCTAATAAAAAAGTTATGAGTTTAGATCAAATAGAGAAATTTTTAGAAAATGATAAGCCTGAAGGTGATGATGTTTTAGATGAATTAGATGGAATCGTTCATTCGGATATTCCAACTAATGCCGTTGATTTGAAAAAAAGTAGTTATAAATGAGGATGCTGGCAATGATATTTTTAGATAGTAGTTATCTGATAGGTTTAATTATTGATAATGACCAGTATCATATTAAAGCTACTGAATTAAAAACTTTTTTAAAAAATGAAAAGAAAATCATCAATAATACTGTTTTAGTTGAAACAATTAACAGTATTAAAAGAACTAATCATACTATTGCTACTGATATGATAATTAATTCAATTTTAAAATTGGATAAAATTGATTTTTTTATCAGAAGATGATTATTTTAAATTTTTAGAATTATTTAATTATTACAATCAAAGTATTAATTATTCTGATTGTACATTATTATATACTATGCAGAAAAATTCTGTTAATACTATTGTTTCATTTGATTCAGATTTTGACAAAGTTAATACAATTAATAGGATATATCTTGATTAATTTTCTTTATTTATTTGTTTTTTATTACTTTTTTCATAGTGTGAAGTTCATTATGTCGTTGTCTGTTATTTTGTCTCTGTTTTCTGTTTCTATTTTTAGTCCTAGTGCGTTTAGTACTTTTAGTCCCCATCTTAGGCTTGAGTGTTCTTTTGCTGTTTTTGTTATTTTTTTTATTTGTTGGTCGTTTATGACTCCTGGTTTGAATCCTTTGTCGCATCTTGTTTTTAGTATGGAGTACATTTGTTCTTCTGTGTAGTCTGTGAATATTATTTCGTTGCAGTGTAGTATGCTTTGTGCGCTTTTTTCTAGTGAGTATTTGAATAGTATGTTGTTTACTATGATTATTATTGCTATGTTTGTGTGGTAGTATTCGTTTGCTCGGAATAGTTCGTTGATTAGTTTGTTTGTGTCTGGCTCTGATAGTGTGTTTAGGTCGTCGAATACTAGTATTAGTGGTTCTTGTTCTAGTTTTTCCATTATTTTTTCTTGTATTATTTCTGTTGCTACGTTGCTTCTTGGTTGTATTTCGAATAGTAGTTTGAATATTTGGGTGTATATTTTTCTTAGTGTGTTTTGGATGTTGCAGTTGATGTAGCATGTTTTTATGTCTGTGTAGTTTTCTATTTCTAGTAGTGCGTGTTTTATTACTGTTGTTTTTCCTGTGCTGGGGTTTCCCATGATTATTGTGTTTAGTACTTTGTTGTTTGTTAGTATGGGTTTGATGTTTATTAGTATGCTTTTTAGTTCTTGGTCTCTGCCGTGTATTATTTCGGGTAGGTAGTTTATGTTGAATATGTCTTGGTTTTTGAATACTGAGCTGTCTGTTTGCATTATTTCTTCGAGTATGCTCATCTTTTTTTCACCTCTTTTTTTGTGTTTTTTTCTGTTTTATTTATTAGTTTTTTATGTTATTTAAAGGAAACCGGGGGTTGGTAAGTAATATTGGGGGGAGGGGGGTGTTGGTAAGTACTGTGGGGGGTGTTGGTAAGTATTATTTTTTTTTGGTGGTTAGATTTTATTTCGTTATACCTCGTGTTTTTGGGCACAGAGAGGGAGTGAGTGTGTGGGGGAGTGTGGGAGAGTGGGGGAGGGAGTATGGGGCTTAAAATCCTTTATAAGTAACTCTTAATAAATAATTATACAATCAAGAAAATAATTAAAAATATTTCTTGAAAATAGTGAATTATAAGTTAAGAAAAGATTAAAGGAGGTATTAACGTTGAATAAAATTAAGAAAAAATATTTCAATAGAAAAACATTGAAAGTCAATGAGAAAAATGATATTGAATCAATAATAGAATTATTCCAAAAATTTGGCAAAAAGTATCATATCATAACAACAACATTAGATCCCAACATACAATACCAGACAAAAGATACGAAGATTACACAAACATACACAAAGACAATACTTGAAAAAAATATGACTAATATGATAAAACAGTTAGAAAACCGTGGCAAGATAAGAATCATAATCATTGACAACCTAGACCATGAAAATGAGGAAGTTAACCGGAAGATAAGACAACTAGATAAAATAAAAAATGTTAAAACATATAAAATTAAGGAAAAGGACACTTTCAAAGCATTAGATGATATTATAAGAAGGGTGTGAAATGATATACAGGAATATTTACAAGACAAATAACCGTTACATTATTAAGAAAAGTATCTATAATAAAACTATCGTCTATGGAAGCTTTGACAGACTAAGTGATGCCATCGAGCATAGGGACAAACTTGCTAGGAACAATTGGTATAAAAATGCTACTACTGGATATCCATTGAATCAACGTTTTCCACAGTATTATGTTAAAGAGATTGAATGTGGTTATTTGGTTATTAATAAGAAGAATGGAAGAACATTCGGAACTTATAAAAATTGTAAATATGCACGTATAATTAAGAAAATATTACCATTCTATGAGGATGATCTTAACATTTCACAAGTTGAAAAGATAGCTCATAAAGAATTTTACAAATACATCACATATCATAAGATGCTTGGACGATACCATGTGGTTTACGAGGGCGTTGTAAGAAGTACTCATAAGAATCTTGTTGATGCATTATACGAAAGAGACCTTATAGTAAAATATAACGGAAACGAAGAACTAATGTGTGAAGATCCAACAACAATCCACGACTACAGCAATGAAGAACTGCCCTCATTCACACACGAATGCGAAAACATATACTACAAGGACGAAAACAAGAACAAATACCAACTAGAAAAACAGATACGTAACAATAAGCTAATCATCGGAAACTATCCCACATACAACCTGGCATGCCTCATAAAAAGATACCTTGACAGTAAAAAATGGAACAAAAAAGACGTTAAGCACATAATGAAAATTACCAAGAAAATACATAAAAGAGACAAATACATCCACAGACGAAACGGAAGATACTGCGTAGAACGAACAGTCAATAAAAAAAGAACAATCTATGGTTACTATGATAACATAGAACAGGCAAGATACGTTAAAATAAGATTAGAAGAAACAAGTTGGAAGAAAAAACAAGTGCCCAAATTTGAGCGCAACTATTATAAACACAAGAACATAACAAGATACTACTATGATACAACAGATTTCTTCAAAACGGAGGGATAAAAACAAAATAAGTAGTGGATTTAATCTTAAAAAACAGTCCCCCCACAAAAAAATAATAAAGGGAATCGAGTCATGTAAAAAAAACACACACTCCATTGAATAGGACAGGGTACATGACAGACATTCCCCATACAATAACTAGAGTAAAACACGTGTATAATAATTTAAGAGGTGAAAGATAAATGAAGTACAACATACCCCTAAGAGTTAAACTTTCAAACAAGGAATATGATAAAGTAAAAAAAGCAAAAAACAAGAGCAAATTTGTTAGAGATGCAATAAACTATTATGATGGAAAACACCAACGAGAAAATGAACTAAGCAAGAAGGAAATGCTAAAAAAGATTATGAAAAACGTGGAAGAAGAAGAAAAAAGATCAGCTGCAAAGATAAATAAAACAGAAAAACTGAAGCGTAAGCGGATAATGAACAAACTAACTAAAATGTCAGATAAATGTGATGAAGAACTTTCCAGATTAGCTGAAGAAAGCAGTAGCTCTGAAGAATCCACACCAGAAATAACTGATCCGGAAGTTATTGAAGAAAAGATTCTTAGCGTACTTCCCACATTGCAGGGAATACATAATTCAGATATTGGTACTGATTATGATACTATACATAGGGTTGCAGTTAAGCTTAAAATTGATAGCACTTATCTTAAGGAGTGGATGGATAGTCATCATGAATTACTTAATAAACGAGATTACTTAACCCGGGAACATATACATCAAAGAAAAACTCGCAAGAAACATGATTTTAAATATGACATTTAAAGGTACATTTCATGTGTAACTCTATGCGAAGGTAGTGTGGGAGTAATGGTATTCCCATGTTACCTTTTATTTTTTTGTTTTGTGATACTGTAATACCATTCATGTTAGGCATATATCCGCAGAAATCGTAATACTATTTTTATACATAATTAATACATATTTTGTGATAAGGAACTTACTACTACTACTACTACTACTACTACTACAACAACAACAACAACAACAAACAACAAACAACAAACAACAAATAATATGAAGAAAAATCTTGAAAAAAATAGTAAAAAATAGTAAAAAATATTATTATAAATTAATACACGGAGAAGTATTAATTTATATCAAATGTTTGATCAAAAATCTGTTTTCGAGTATTAGATTCATCAATTTCATATAACATTATTTCAATTCGTTTAGCAACTTGTGATGAATCCTTTGAAACAATGGTATCGTTAATTTGGAAAGTACCATCCTTTATCCCATTTAATTCATTAGACCCAGTAGCAAATACCTGATTTTTAGCATCAAATAATTTATATTCCATTGATACTTTGTTAAAACTCCTTACTGAACGTAACATATAGGATATGTCATATGTTGTATCATTAGAGTCACTTTTATTAACGTTTAAATCTGTTATTCCAAGACCAGTATTATAAAACATTGTTGATCCAACATAAAACAATATCACAACAACACCCAACAGTATTAAGGGCATTAATTTATTTTTCAAATATAATCCTCCTTCCCTTTAAACTTTTTAATAATATATTTACTTCTTCAAAGCTTAAATAATTAATGTTATATGTATTTTTCTTAAGAAAATTTTAAATTGAAAAATGTTTAAAATATGTGGATACTTGTATATTGAAGTATTTTTTTCTGGAATGAAGGGCTATTCTTGTTTTTTTATCAGATTTTTAATTTATTTAGTTTTATTGTGGATTGTTTGAGTGGTATGAGTGTTTTTTATTACTTTTAAAAGTAACACATCATAATAATAATATGCTATTATAAAGATATCCCTTATTTTATAATAAATCTAATTTTGATATATCTGAATATATAATAGGATTGTGTAATAATACAAAGACAAAAAACAAAGACAAAAAAAGCCAAAACACAACAAATAAAACCACCAAAACAACAGTCTAATACCAAAAAATAGTCATTAAATTTAATAATTAAAAGAATACAACTAATAATGGTTAATTTTATCAAAAATAATAACAAAAAAAGACAAAAACAATGAAATAAAGAATTTTTAGAAAATAACCATAAAAGCTGAAAATATTACAAAAAAATGAAAACAAAATTAAAAGACAACGAAAAGCAACAACATACACATAAAATAAACCGAAAAATTAACTAAACACAAATAAAAGGAGGAAAAAACTGGTGATACATAAGAAAATATTCCTTATGACACTAATCATAGCACTTATCGCAAGCCTAAGCATGATAAGTGCAACAGACGTATCAAACAATGATACAACAACGACAATAACAGCAGACCAAACATCACCAAACAACAATGACAACATACAAGACACACCACAAACACCTAAAACAATAAACAAGAACATACAAACAAACACCAAAGAAGCAACAGAAACAGTAACAAATTATGAAGAACTATACCAGAAACTAACAGACAAAAATGCTGCTGAAGACACCACCATAAACCTGGGTGGAGAAGAAGAAACATACACAATAACACAAACAATAAACGTAAGCCAAACAATCAAAAACCTAAAAATAGAAGGTAACGGCAAAACAATAGACGGACAAGACAAAAACGAATTCCTAAACATAATACACGTATGCAACCTAACAATCAACAATCTAACAATACAAAGCTGTATGCCTAACACTGAAACATTCGAAGAAAAAGCATCAGGAGCAATAGTCTCCAGGTACGGAAACGTAAACATAAACAACACCCGAATGTATAATAATGGTGGAATTACAGCAGGTGCACTATACATTGAAGCATACCCTGACCTGGATGATGAAGGAAATGAAATATACACGGGAGAACATGTATATAATGTTTCCATAACAAACTCAGAATTCAGAAACAACGCAGCATTATTTGGTGGAAGTGCAGTTCATTATGTTGGAACAAACGGAAGTAATCTGCTGATAGACAACTGTATCTTCAATGGTAATGGAGCAGACCAGTACGGATTTTTAGTTGGTGGAGCATTAAGTTTAAACTCTAATGGAACAATACGCATAACCAATTCTGAATTTAACTCAAATCAAGGTTCAATGGGTGGAGCAATAGCATTATGGAATAATGGAAAAACCACAATAGCTAACACAACATTCTACAAAAACAATGGAACAATGAGTGGTGGAGCATTATATCTTGCCAATGATGGAGACATAAACTTTGAAAACATTGAGTTTATGTCCAATGAAGCAGAGATTGGTGGAGCCATCAATGTAGACAGTACAAAAGACTTGACATTAACCAACATTACATTTATTTCTAACAGAGCTACCGGTGGTGGAGCGATAAATACTGTTAATGAAAATGGTACAACCAAAATAAGTAAATCCACTTTCATAGACAATGCTGGAGATATTGGTGCTGCAATATTAATTGCAATAGCAAATGATAGTAATCTTGAAATAAGTGACTCTAATTTCACAGGTAATGGTTATCCAGAAAATTATGGTTTAACCTCTTATGGTGGAGCTATAAGAATAACATCAGGAAACAACACGGCAGTTACATTATTAAACAGTAATTTTACATTAAATAAAGTACAGGAAGGTTCAGTAATCAGTTATGAAGGAGAAAATAACAATAAAATCATCATAGATGATTGTTTAATTGCTTCAAATGGATATAAACCTCATTATTCTCCAAGTGAAAGTGGTGCTGTAACTATCAGTGCTAATGAAAACACAACATTAAGTATAACTAACACAAACTTCACAGAAAACCTAGCAAAAGAAGGAGCAGCAATAAATTATTATGGAGAAAATAATACACAGATAAACATTACAGATTCAATATTTGACTCTAACGGTAATCCCAGATCACAGCCTAGTGAAGCAGGAGGAGCTATGAAAATAGTTATCGAAGGTGACTCAAGTACCACGATTAAAAATTCTGATTTCATCAAAAATAAGGCAACCCGTGGTGGTGCTCTTTACTTAGAGTGTGACGGAAATAATGATCTGGTTGTTGATAATTCCACATTTATTGCAAATGGACTAGGTATCTATCCTTACTATACAGAGTTCGGTGGAGCATTATACTTGCCTAGCATGAATGATGTTACTATAAATAATTCCGTCTTTGACCATAACTATGCTAGTAACGGTGGAGCATTATACTTAGAAAGTGAAGAAGGTAATGTGATAATTGATAACACTAAATTCAATGCTAATTCATTACCGAATAATAGTATGATGGAAACTGAAGCAGCCATCCGCATAAGAAACAGTGGAAATACCAGTATCATGAACTCTGAAATTTCTAATCATACAGGTGACGAAGGAGCAGCATTATATTATGAAGGAAGTTTAGAAGAAAACAGTACATTCATAATAGATAATGTTAATTTCACCTCAAATAATGCATCAGACGATGGAAGTATCTTATTATCCGAGGGAAATGTTACTATAAATAACTCCAACTTCATCAACAACAAAATAGCACCTAGTGAAGGAATATATTATATGGGTATGAGTGGAGCACTATACAGTTCATCAACAATATTAAGCATAGATAACAGTAACTTTATTGGAAATGGTTTACCAGAAACTGTAGAGTTATGGATGGAAGACTTATACTGTGAAGGTTCAGCAATATACCATTATGGAGAAAATTTAACCATCACCAATTCTAATTTCACATCAAACATTGGTGGAGGCGAAGGTCATGTCATAGTATATGATGCGCCTAGTGATTGTGTCCTAAAAGTTAATAACACAATATTTGATAAGAATATTAATTATAATAGTGGTGAAAGCATTATAGCTCCCGGAATATGTATATATGGTAATGCAGTTATTGACCATGCAAGATTCTCATCAAACCAGGCCATACTCGAAAATCCTTATGATTTAGAGGAGTCTAGAGGAGTTATTTATATATCTGGTGGAAGTGAATACACTTGTAATGTAACCAATACAGAATTCTATAATAACAGTCCGGAAAACTTCTTCATTAATGATACTGATAAAATGATCTATATAAGCGAATTTGATGGAGAAAAAATGTATGATGAATATGTTCCTGACTATGCAAATGTAACAGTATACATTGATGAAAGCAGCAATGGTATTAAAACCTTCTTAAACATAACAAACAAAACAGATAACAGAACAGAAGAAACAAGATACTATGATAGAATAGAAGGCATAGTTGTGGACCCTGATAATTATCTTTACAAGATAGTTATTACCCAGAACAATGCATCACAATACTATGGCAAACAAGATTACATAAGCAACACGTACTACTTCCTATTACCACATGATTACATGCTAACAGTAAATGCTACCAGTCCCGTTAAAGTTGGTGATGATACAACAATCAAGGGAAGAGCATATTACACTAAAAGTAATGGTGAAGACGTAGTGTTTGCAGATAAACCAGTTGACTTATACATTAACGGCACATACATAGCAACCACAAACACAGACAGTAACGGTGAATACGAATTTAATTACACAACCACAACACTAGGCACCCAAAATGTAACAGTAGCATTCAATAAAACATACTACTTACCACAACTCACGAACACAACAACATTTGATGTTATTATAAGAGAAAGTGTATTGAATATTGTTGCAACCAATAATACAATTGGTGAAAAAACAAGGATAATGTTTAATCTTACTGATACTGATGGTAAAAAAATAGCAAACGCTAGTATCAGATTCTATGTAGATGACAAACCAGCTAACATAACCACTGACAAGAATGGTATAGGATACTATGAATGTGAAATTAACGCTACCGGCGAAAATTATGTGTTAGCATTCTATGATGGAAATTACAGTTATACTGATGTAATTAATTCAACAATATTCCATATTAAGAAAATGAATACAACAGTCACTATCACCGCTACCAACACAACAGTTTATGATAAAACCACGATAACTGGTAAACTTACTGATATAACTGGTAAAGTTATAGGTAATGCACCAATCACAGTATATGTTGATGATTACACATTTAACATAAAAACAGGTGCTGATGGTGAATTCAAACTAGTTACCACCACTAATATTACTGGTGAAAATCATGCAGCAGTAATCTATGAAGGAAACGATGTGTACATGGACAGTTTCAATAAAACAGCATTCAATGTTGAAAAACTTAACACAAAAATAACAGTAACTGCTAAAAACGCAACAGTTGGCGAAACAATAACAATTACTGGAACATTAACTGACCAGACAGGTAAAAACGTGAAAGATGCACCGGTAATATTATACATTGACGAGGAAAAAGCAGACCTTAAAACTTCAAGCACAGGATCCTTCACATACACGTATAAGACCGTGCACGTTGGAGACAACTATGTTGAAGTATTCTATGAAGGAAACAACATAAACAAGGACAGCTTTAACACAACCACATTCAATGTAGCAAAAATAAACACAACAACCACTGTTAAAGTAACAAATACACAAGTAGACAATGTTACATTCGAAGTAAAAGTAAACGGAAAAGACGGTAAAACAATAGTTAACGGAACACTCATAGTATACGATGAAAAAGGAAAAGTAATTTCTGCACATAACATTGAAGACACAGAGAGTATAACAATAGCAGACATGACAAGTGGAAAACATTCATTCACAGTAAAATATGAAGGCAATGACACATACAATCCATCAACCACAACCACCAATGTAACAGTAACAAAAGTAAACACAAAAGTAACAGTAGACCCTGTCAATGGAATAATAGGAGAACAGATTACACTAACTGCACACGTAACTGATGTGAATGGTAATCCTGTAAGTGGTGGAAACTTAGTGTTCAAATTAAACGGTAAAACACTAAGAACTGATGGCAGGTTTGACAGTAATGCAAGTGCCTGGAAGTTCCAAGTAAAAGACGGTATTGCAAGCATAACAATTAATGCAGACATGTACTTACGTAATGCTAAAAACCTAACCGCATCCTATAGTGGAAGCTACAAGTACAATGAGGCAAAAAGTACTGTTGTAACCGCTCAAATCAAGAAACGAGAAGCAAAAATAACAGTGACAACAAGTCCTAAGACACAGAAACAATACAATACAATCAAATTCACAGCAAAACTAACCGATACAACCAAAAACTATAAAAACACCACAATGATGCATACCGGAACCAAAGTATTATTCAAGATAAACGGTAAAACAATCAAAAACAAGAATGGCAAAAACTTACTGGTAAAAGTAGGTAGTGATAACACTGCAACTTATAAGTACACTGTACCAGCTGGTATGGGCGGAGTAACCAAGGATGGCCAAGTACGTGACTACACAGTTGAAGCAGTACTGGTAAGTGACAATTACTATCCGGACACAAGAAATACCACAACATTCAATGTCAAAAGAAGCTCAGTAACAATAGACATAGCTAAAACAAGCATCAACAACAAAAATGTTTTAAATGTACAGGCAACAATCAAAGACTATAAGGGTAAGAATGTGATAGGAACAAATAATGTTGCTATTAAAATTAACGGTAAAACCTATGTTAACCCTAAAACCAATAAAACACAAACATTCAAAGTAAGCAATGGAAAAATAAACCTCAAAAACATACAAGTAAAACAGGACATTAAAGTCAAAAAAGTTATGATCGTAACAGGTGCTCGTCAAGCATACCTTGGAGCCCGTAACGAAACAAACAATATTGTTAAAGCATAAACTTACATGTTTTAACAACCCACTTAACCCCCATTTTTAACAACACATTATTTCTTGAATTAAAAATGAACACATTAATTAATAAGAAAATATAAAAAATGTTTAACATTTAAAAAAAAATATAGTTCAAAAAGTGTGTTTAAAGAAATAAAAGAACTATAAAAAAACAATCAATCTTTTGATAAGATAACAAGACTTTTTTTTATTAATGAAAACATGATAATTAATTATTTGATAAAATAACAAAAATACTCTTTTATATAAATAAAAAATGAATATATTCCAATATTTTATAATATAACAGATTATAAATTAAAATTATCCAATATAATCCAAGGATATTTTTTTAACACAGATATGATTTAATTATTTATGCATTAACGAAAAGAAAAGTATTTAAAATAAATTTTTACTAGAAAAAATCATGTTAAAATTTATAAACATTAACCCATTATAATTAAATAGTTAATTTTATGGTTATGATTTGAAGTGAAAGAGAAATAAATTATTTTATAAATTATTTAAAAAAGATATACAAAAATTATAAACTTTCTAAAATAATCAGACAATATCTTATGTTTTTTATTCAATGAAAAAAATAGAGAAAAACTACAACAAATACAAAAAAAATATTAGATATACCTCATTGATTAATACTTCACAATTTAATCATAAGAACTAACTACAAAATATATGGAGGAAAAAATAGGTGATAAATAAGAAATTTATCTTCATTACACTAATCTTCGCACTAATCATTAGCCTAACAGCAATAAGTGCAACAGACATATCAAACAATGATACAACAATAACCACAGCAGACCAGACATCACCAAACAACAATGCCAACACAATAGAAACACCACAAACACATAAAACAATAAACAAAAACACACAAACCAACACCAAAGAAGCAAGCAACACGACCGTGACAAGTTACACACAACTATACGAAACACTTACAAATCCAACTGCTGATGAAGACACAACAGTAAACCTAGATGGAGAAGAAAAATATACAATAACCAACACCATAAATGTAAGCAAAGCAATAAAAAACCTCATAATAAATGGTAACGGTAAAACAATAGATGGAAACAATACAACAGGATTTCTTTTCATTAATCATACTTGTAATTTAACAATAAACAACCTAACCCTAGAAAACTGTAAAACAACAGACCACGATGATGATTCCATTACAGGCGCAATATTTTTACGTTATGGAAATGTATTAATAAACAATACCAAAATGAACAACAACAATGGAACTATAGGTAGCGCAATAAACATACAACCATACACCAACCCTGCAGATATAGACGATAATACAGAGCACGTATATAATGTTACCATACAAAATTCAGAATTTAATGACAACGAAGCATTACTTTCAGGTGGAGCAATAGCTTATGTTGGAATAACGGGAAGTAATTTCACAATAGAAAACTGTACCTTCACCAACAATGGAAATAATGATGAAGACGCATTTATAACTGGAGGAGCAGTATACATTAGTTCCGAAGGTAATGTATTAATAAATAATTCAGAATTTAACTCAAACATAGGACAAGAAGGTGGAGCATTATATGCAGAAAATGGAAACACCACAATAACCAACACAGAATTCCTAAACAATCATGCAAATTATAATGGGTATGGTGGAGCATTATACTATAATAACCCGAACAGTAACACCACCTTAACAATTAGTAATGTAACTTTTGATTCAAATGGAAGAAAGAAACAATTTGATTATACCGCAGACGATGGTGGTGCAGCCTACATAAATACTATAGGTAATATCAGCATAACAGATTCAAAATTCATCAACAACTCCGCACAGACGGCAGGAGCAGTACATATCATACAGGAATATAATGATAGTTCAATACTTATTGAAAACACATTATTTGATTCAAACGGATTCGAACAACATTATGAAAGTACTGGTGACGGTGGAGCAATAACAGCACAGACTCCTGGTAACATATCAATAGTAAATTCTTCATTTGCAAATAATATTGCAAGCGAAGGAGGAGCTCTCTCCCTAGAATATAATAACCTTGAAATCATAAATTCAAACTTTGACAATAATGGTATAAGGGAAATAGAAGATGAGGAATGTGGTGGTGCCGCATATCTATCAGCAAAAGGTAATACCATAATTACAAACTCCAAATTCACCAATAACCGTGCAATGGATGGAGGAGCAATCTATTATGAGGGGTCAGAATATTCCAATCTAAGTATTGCTGATTCATTATTTGACAATAACATAGGAAATATAGGAGGTACACTCCAAATAAGTAGTAGTAATACATCCATAACTAACACTAACTTCACAAACAACCTCCTGAACATTAATATGGAAGATGAAATATGGGGTGAAGGTATTGTAATATATAGCAATGCTGCTCAATTAACTCTTAATCATACCAATTTCAGAGGTAATGGTTTACCATCCAACTTAACCCGGGAGGATATTGGTGAACAAATAGCAGTTGAAGGTGGATTAATCTATTTCAGTGGTAATGGTAATAATAGGTTAAGTATTGATTACACTAATTTCACATCCAACCGTGGATATGGACTTGAAGGTGGAATCATAACGTATTCTAGTACTTATCAATCATACGATAAAGGTACTTTCATCCTAAACCACACTGCATTTAAAGACAACATACTAGTAACTTGTGAGGAAGAGAAAATAGAATCTGAAGGATATATTTTACTTATTAGTGGTAGTGCAAATATTGACAACACAATATTCCTTTACAATAAAATAGACACATCACTAATTAATCCTGAATTCATGGAAGAAGAGAAGAATACAGGAGTTATCTACTTTAATAATGATGATGATAATAAGTGTAATATCACTAATTGTGTTTTCATAGAAAATACTCCTGCTAACTTCATAGTAAACAACAGCCAAGTAATATTAAATTACTCATATTATGAAATGTCTCAGGGAGAAGAAAGGTTTGAGTTAATGTTTGATGGTTATATACCTACCAATGCTACTGTAATGGTATATGTTGATGAAAGCAGTGAAGGAACACAATACCAGTTAAAATCCGAAAACATAACAGATGAACAAGGAAACCCTAAAATACGTAAAGTATACGTTGATGGCTTAAACATAACAGATGATCATTACGTGTACAAACTAGTTATCACACAAACACCGGGCTCACAATACTACGACCAACAGGACTTCATCAATAACACATACTACTTCATAATACCTCATGATTATGCAATAAGCGTAAATGCAACCACTCCTATAAAAGTAGGAGACAACACCACAATCAAAGGTAAAGTAAACTTCACAGATAACGAAGGCAAAGAAGTAGTGTTCATTGACAAACCAGTTGACCTCTACATTAACGGCACATACATAGCAACCACAAACACAGACAGTAACGGTGAATACGAATTCA
Organism: Methanosphaera sp. ISO3-F5; assembly: GCF_034480035.2. Lineage (NCBI taxonomy): Archaea > Methanobacteriati > Methanobacteriota > Methanobacteria > Methanobacteriales > Methanobacteriaceae > Methanosphaera > Methanosphaera sp. ISO3-F5. Next base: position 1,866,898 of record NZ_CP118753.2, on the reverse strand, counting down.
ACTACACTGGTGATGTAATCGGCACACATGATGTACAGGTAACATTTAACAAGACAATATACCTACCAAGATTAACTAATAATACAAACTTCACAGTAGTAATCAGGGAAAGTGTACTTAATATAACTGCAAGCCCTACTAAGATTGGTGAAAAAACCAACATAACATTCAATCTCACAGATAAAGATGGAGACCCAATACCAGAAGCAAACATAACATTCTACATTGACAACAAGGAAGTTAACATAACCACTGGCCCTGATGGAGTTTATGTATACGAATGCGAACTAAATAAAACAGGAGACAACTATGTCCTAGCATTCTATGATGGAGACTATGCACATACAAACGTAATAAATTCAACAATATTCAGCGTTGAAAAAATCAACACAACAGTCACAGTATCAGCAGCAAACACCACCATAGGAAAACAAACAACCATCAAAGGTAAACTAGTTGATGAAAAAGGTAACAACGTACCAAATGCACAGGTAATTGTTTTCATTGACGATGAAGAAGTAGACCTAACAACAAATGCTAATGGTGAATTCACATACAACTACACCACCAAGTATGATGGAGCAAACTATGTGGAAGTATTCTTTGAAGGAAACGACACACACAAGGACAGCTTCAACCACGCCACATTCAACGTAACCAAAAAAGCAGAAGCACAAATCGACATTGATGTCCTGAATGATACTGTAGGAAACGTTGAAATAGAAGTAACAGTAACTGATGAGAAAGGTGAACCATTAAAAGATCAGACAGTGGAAGTAACATTACCTAATGGTACAAAAACCAACATGACCACAGACAAAGACGGCAAAATAAAAATAACTGATACTACTACACCAGAAGGAAAAACCAACATAACAGTAAAAGTACCAGACACAGCCGATATAACCGGAAACAACAAAACACAACAATTCACAATAGAACCAGACTACCAGAAAATACTAGATGAACTAGAAAAAACAAGCGTAATAACAGCAATACCTGAAGAAGGAACAGTTGATGATTCAAAAGTAACAGTAACCCTAGATAATAAGATGGGAACACCAATAAGTAACGCACCAATAACAGTGAAAAACAGTAAAGGCGAAATAATTGGTAACGCAACCACAGATAACAAAGGTATTGCAGTAATACCAGTAACCACCAAAGCAGGAACAGAAAACATCACAGTAAGTTACCTCGGAAATAGTAAATACACGCCAGCAGAAACAACAGTAACAATGAAAACAGCAAAAAACAATGTGACAGTAACAGTAGACCCAGTAAATGGTGTTATTGGCGAAAAAATCACATTAACCGCACACGTACTTGACACTAAGGGCAATCCTGTGAATGGTGGAAACCTTGTGTTCAAACTAAACGGTAAGACACTAAGAAGTGATGGAAGTTTCAACAGCACAGCAAGTGCATGGAAATTCACGGTTAAAAATGGATTAGTAACTGTGACAATTAATGCTGATCTTTACCTGCGTAATGCTAAAAACTTAACAGCATCTTACAGTGGAAGTTACAAGTATAATGAGGCAAAAAGCAGTACTGTCACTGCACAGATCAAGAAACGTAACGCTCAAATAACTGTTACTACAAGTCCTGGTACACAGAAACAGTATCAAGTAATTGCTTTAACAGCAAAATTAACTGATAAAACGCCAGGATTTAAGAACACTACCATGATGCATACCGGTACAAAGGTATTGTTTAAAATTAATGGTAAAACATTAAAAGATGCTAAAGGTAATAATGTACAGGTTAAAGTTAACAGTAAAAATGTTGCAACTTACAAGTACACTGTACCTGCTGGTATGGGTGGTGTGACTAATGATGGTAAAGTACGTGACTACAGTGTAGAAGCTGTACTGGTTAGTGACACTTACTATCCTGACACTAGAGACACTGCTACATTCAATGTAGAGAGAAGTCCTGTGACAATCAACATAGCAAAGACAAGCATCAACAACAAAAATGTTCTAAATGTACAGGCAACTATCAAAGACTATAAGGGTAAGAATGTGATAGGAACCAATCAGGTGAACATTAAGATTAATGGTAAAAGTTATGTTAACCCTAGTACTGGTAAGACACAGAACTTCCAGGTCACTGATGGTAAAATAAGTCTTAAGAATATCCAGATAGGTAAGGATATTACTGTTAAGAGTGTTATGATCGTGACTGGTGCTCGTCAGGCATATCTTGGAGCTCGTAACGAAACAAGTAATATTGTTAAAGCATAGGTTTATCCTGTGTTTTAACTACATCTTAACCTCCTCCTTTTTAACCCTTTTTTTGATGAACTGTGATTTGAAATAAGGTATATGCTTATTATTTTATACTGAAATGAAATTTTTTTTAATTTTAAGGCAATTGTTGTTCCGTTTATTTATTTTATAGAAAAATATGAATAATTTATAATATAATGTGATATTAATATTATATTTACATTTATTAAGATGAAATACTAAAATATTAATCATAGTAAATTGTTTTATTAGAATTATCTTATAATTTAAGTAAGATAATATATTCATCATTAACCTAAAAAAATATGTGTTACTGAAGAAATAAAAGATAATAGAAAAATTTACTCTGAAAAAAAAATGATAGGAGGAGTATGATGTTTTTGACACATAAGAAATTAATATTCAGTGTATTAGTTTTATTATTTGTTATTGGTTTAAGTGCCGTGAATGCTACAGACACACAAACAGATAACACGACAAGCAATATTAACACAGATTTTACCAGCACAGAAAACACTGACACATTCACTGAAAACATGGCACAGGAAACAAAATTGGCACAGGAAACACCCGTGAAAAGAATTAATAAAACTAAACAAACTAATACAAAGGAATCTTCACATAGTGTTAACAACTATGATGATTTATACAATACACTGACAAATGAAGAAAGTGATGAAACAGTCACAGTATCATTAGACGGTGATGAAAAATACACTATCACAAATAGAATAATAGTGAACAAGAACATAAAAAATCTTACCATAAATGGTAATGGCAGAATAATTGATGGTGATGGATTACACACATTCCTTTACATTAACCAGTCATGTAATTTAGTTGTAAACAATGTTACAATACAAAATTGTCTTGAAAAACAAACAGTGACCGACAATGATATGCTTCAGATAATTATGTATGATGGTGTGATACAGTTAAACCAGGGAACAGTATTATTAAATAATACTCATTTATTAAACAATCAGGCTACAGGATTAACTGTTTTCCCACTCGGATTAGATGCAAATAATGCATTCTTTAATGAAAATCCTGAGTATACCTCAAATGTAACCATACTTAATTCAGAATTTAATAATAACAAGGGTTATGAAAGTAGTGCAATCCTGTATGTTGGAACTAAGGGAAGTTCATTTTACATGAATAACACCATGATTACTTCTAATGGTAAAAAAGATAATAACATCTCCATAAGTGGAGCTGTAGCTATTGAAACAAATGGTAATATTAAGATTGAAAATTCAGAGTTTAATTCAAACTATGCTGCTGAGGTTAGCAGTGCACTTGTCATAATAAATTTTAATAATAATACCAGTATAAATAATTGTTCATTCAAGTCAAATAAAATAAACAAGAGTGATGAAGAAGAAAGTGGCCGAGCAAGAGCAGATGGCGCAGTTTCTATCCAATCATTCGGATATGTTGACATAAATAACACAGTATTTGAATCTAACTCTGCAAAATCTTATAGTGCATTAGTACTGCAAGGATACGGTGTTAACAATATAACAAATTCCAAATTCTTAAACAATGCAGCAAAAACTAGTGGAACAATTGGATATTACTCACTTACCCGAGACGAAGTAGAACACTTGCCAGAAGAGATTAACATTATCCTTGTTGATGAAGCAGCATTAAACATAGACAACTCCACATTCGAGAAAAACCGTGCTGAGAGTGTTAACTCCGATGAAACAGGTGGAGCAATATATGCTGAGTACGCAAATGTTAACATTAACAATACACGATTTACGGGCAACACTTTAAACAGCAGTTTATCATATGGTGGGGCAATATATGTTAATAACACTAATTTAACTGTGAATAACTCGTATTTCTCATCAAACTATGCTATAAATGGTGGAGCAATATGTTATAATGACGATGAAGGTTCAAAGTTAATCATTGACAACACAACATTTGAAAAGAATGCCGTTAACGATAAAGGTGAAACAATTGCATTCGGAGGAGCATTATACATAGAAACAAATGGTAACACCACAATAACTGGTTCAACATTCAAAGAAAACCATGCAGACTACACAGGTATCATCTACTATGATACTGAAAATGAAAACAGTAACCTATTAATCAATGGTACAAAATTTGATTCCAATGGAAACACAAATGCATTGGATGCTGCAGTATTAAGCATAGTAAAATCATACAATACAGTTATTAATAATTCAGAATTCACTTCAAACACTGGAGCATACGGGGCAATAATGGCAAGCAACATGGGATCATTAATAGTTGAAAACACATTGTTTGAATCCAATAAAGCAGTGTACTATGCTGGTGCATTAAACACTTTCAATAACGGAAACATGACCCTAGCCAATAACACTTACCGTGAAAACTGGGGTGATGATGCGGCAGCTGTAGACTATTATGGTTTTGTTAACACTACATTAAAAGTGATCGGCACAGAATTTGACTCTAACGGAGGATACGATGAAACATTAGGTGTTACAAGTGCAACTGGTGCTATGAGAATAGAAACTCTGGGAGAAGCTGAAATACTAGGTTCAAACTTCCATGATAACTTTGGAGATAATGAGGGAGTGTTAAGTTATAAGGGATATACCTTTATTAACAGAACACTTAACGATACAGTGTATGATAAGAGGTACATTTATTATCTTTATTATGAGTATAAGGATTACACTAACTTAACCATAAAAGATACAAATTTCACTTCAAACAAGGGAACAAACACGACAACATTAGTGCTTTATGATGGAAATGTTACCCTGGATAATGTGAACTTTTATAACAATACCTTAAAAAGCGTAAACAACAAATACACCGGACAGGGCCTTGTAATATGCAGTAATTCAACCTTATCAATAAACAACAGTAACTTTGAAGGAAACGGACTGCCCGCAGACCTGGATTATTCTACCGCCAATATTAGTGAAACTTATGCTTCCGTAATATGGCAAATGAAGAATAATATGATAATAAACAACAGTAATTTCACTTCAAACCTTGGAGGACTTTACGGTGCAGTCATAATAGCAGACAATGGTCCAATAGGCCCAACAGAAGTATCCCTTGAGGATTATATTAGAACAATAATACTTAACCATCAAGTAAAATCAACAACAATAGACAATACAATAATAGAAAATAATAAAGCTATAGTAAAAGAGGTATCAGTTGAAGAATGGAGTGGCGAAAAAATATTAATTAACCTTGCTCCAGGTATACTGAACAGCTTTGGTCATTTAATAGTAAATCATTCCCAGTTTATTTCAAATAAAGTAGAAAACCTAGTAGGTGAAGAATATGATATTAAAATAGACTATGGTGTAATCTCCTTTGAACACGGAGAAAGCGGAAACGATTATCAAGGACATACCCCATATAGATGTGATGTGACAAACAATGAATTCTATGATAATGACCCATCCAATTTCATAGTTAAAAACAGTCAAATAGTAATAAGAAATTCAACAAATCCTTGGAGTGATGACATAAGATTCGATGACGGATACATTCCAACCTTTGGTAACGCAACAATATACCTTAATGACGAAACTCAAGGAAAACAGGACAATCTTACCTCAGACATTGAAGTAATTCACTATGATTGGAGTGAATCTGATATCATCAATATACGCAATACACGTATTGAAAACCCTATCGATGAAAAAACATTTACATGCCGAGTAGTAATTGACCAAAATGAAAGTTCCAAATATTACGACACCCAAACATTCTATAATAACACGTACTACTTCGTCATGCCACATGATTACATATTAACTGTCAATGCAACCAGCCCAGTTGAACTGTCAAACACCACAACAATCAAAGGCAGAGCATACTTTAATACAAGCAATGGAGAAATAGTAACATTAAACAATCAAGACATTGAATTATACATAGACGGAGAATACATTAACAGCACACAAACAAACAATAACGGAGAATATGAATTCACATACACAACCAAGGCACTGGGAACACACAATGTAACAGTACAAATAAACAAAACAAAAACATCACCATTACTAAGCAATAAGACAACCTTTGATGTTAACATAAAAACACATATAATACTAGACTGTAATGACACACTCATAGGACAGGCAACAATTATCCACGGAACATTAAAAGACATACAGGACAACATAATGCCTCACACAGACCTGGTTATCTTCGTAGACAATGAAGAATATGATGTGAAAACTGATGAAAACGGAGAATTCAGCTTCAGCTACGTTCCAACAAATCTCGGAAATAACTATGTGATAGCATTATTTGCTGGAAACACAACACACCTCACCAGCGAAAACGACACAATATTCCATGCAACCAAGATAAACACAACAACCACAGCAACAACACCAGAAACAATAGATGGAAAAGTAACATTTAACGTGGAAGTAAACGGAAAAGATGGTAAAAAGATTACAAGCGGAACATTAATCATATACGATGAAGAAGGTGAAATAGTAACAGCACAGAAGATAAAGGACACTACAACCGTTAGCATATCAACTCTTCCAAGCGGAACATACACCTTAAATGTAACATACATTGGTAATGATACGTACAACCCATCAAGTACAACCACCCGGATAACTATTAAGCCAGAAGCACAAATAAGCATAGATGTACTTAATGACACCGAAGGAAATGTTCAAGTAGAAGTAACAGTAACAGATGACAATGGTGAAGCATTACCTGGCCAGACAGTGGAAATAACATTACCTGATGGAACAAAATCCAATAAAACAACCAACTCAGAGGGTAAAATAATTATTACTGATACAACAACACCACCAGGAAATGCAAAAATCACGGCAACAATCCCTAGTGATAAAAAAATAATAGGAGATTCACAGACAAAAGCGTTTACAATAGAACCTGACTATCCAAAGATCATAGATGAAATGAATAAAACAAGTGTAATAACAGCAATACCTGAAAATGGAAGTGTAGATGACAACAAAGTAACAGTGACAATAGACAACAAACTAGGCACACCAATAAGTAACGCACCAATCACAATAACAAACAGTAAAGGCGAAAAAATAGGCAATGCTACAACAGATGAAAACGGAGTAGCAATCATACCAGTAAAAACCAAAGCAGGAACAGAGAAAATAACAGTAACATACCCTGGAAACAATAACTACAAGCCAGCAAGCACAACAGTAAGCATAACAACCACCAAAAACAATGTAACAGTAACAGTAGACCCAGTAAATGGAATAATAGGCGAAAACATTATACTAACAGCACACGTACTTGATACTAAAGGTAATCCTGTGAATGGTGGAAACCTAGTGTTCAAACTAAACGGTAAAACACTAAGAAATGATGGCAGATTCGACAGCAATGCCCCTGTAATGAAGTTCAAAGTAGAAAATGGTATTGTAACTGCAACAATTAATGCAGACCTATACCTACGTAACACTAAAAACATAACCGCATCCTACAGTGGAACATACAAGTACGAAGAAGCAAAAAGCAGCACAGTAACCGCACAAATCAAGAAACGAAACGCTAAAATAACAGTAACAACCAGTCCTAGAACACAGAAACAATACAATACAATCAAATTCACAGCAAAACTAACCGATACAACACCAAACACCAAGAACAAGACCGCAATGAGCACAGCTACAAAGGTAATATTCAAGGTAAACGGCAAAACAATAAAAGACAACAAAGGCAAAAACGTACAGGTAAAAGTTGTTAACAACACAGCAACATACAAGTACACTGTACCAGCAGGTATGGGTGGTGTTAATAATGATGGTACAATCAGAGATTATGATGTTGAAGCAGTGCTGGTAAGTGACACTTACTACCCAGATACTAGAGACACTGGCGTATTCCATGTGGAGAGAAGTCCTGTGACAATCAACATAGCAAAGACAAGTGTTAACAGTAAGAATGTTCTAAGTGTACAGGCAACAATCAAGGATTATAAGGGTAAGAATGTGATAGGAACTAACCAGGTGAACATTAAGATTAATGGTAGAAGCTATGTTAACCCTAGTACTGGTAAGACACAGAACTTCCAGGTCACTGATGGTAAAATAAATCTTAAGAATATTCAGTTAGATAAGACTATTAAGGTTAAGAGTGTTATGATTGTGACTGGTGATCGTCAGGCATATCTTGGAGCTCGTAATGAGACAAGTAAAATAGTTAAAGTATAACTTTTTTTTCTACTTTAACCTTTTAACCCCCATTTTATTTTATAATTTTCTTCATGTTTTTTCGTAAAGTATTATTTTAGTATATTAATTGATTTTTGTTTTGTTATGTTTCCTTTGTGAATTTTTTGTTATCGTTGATAATGTTTTCATAATGTGCCTATTATTTATACGATATTTTACATAAATATTTATAAGGAATATTTTATTATTTGGATGGAAAAATTTTTTTTTCGTTTTTATAATTATTTGATGCCTGTTAGTGTAGGTGGAAACTCGACGACTTTGATGCAAGTATTATTAGGGACGTGCAATATTATTATTATTTTTTTATGATTATTTTTTTTGTTGTTATGTGGACGTGCATTATTTGATTAGTGTTGATATTTACGGTTTCTGCTTTATCTTTGAATATTTAATTATTCGGGTGATATTGATATGATTATTAAAGGTAATATTTTAAATGTGTTTACTGATGAGATTTATCCTGGGGAAATTAAGGTTACTAATGGTATTATTGAGTCTATTAGGGAAGTGGACCAGTATTTTCCGGATATTATTGTTCCTGGTTTTATTGATTGTCATACCCATATTGAAAGTTCTATGGTGACTCCTTCACGTTTCGCGGAGGTTGCTCTTCGTCATGGTACTACTGCTGTTGTTAATGATCCTCATGAGATTGCTAATGTTATGGGTTTGGAGGGTATTGAGTACATGGTTAATGATGCTAAGTATGCTCCTTTGAAGTTTTTCTTCACTGTTCCTTCATGTGTTCCTTCAACGAGTAATGAGACTAATGGTGCTGTTATTGACACTAGTATTGTTGAGTCTTTGATTAAACGGGACGAGTTTGTTGCTCTGAGTGAGGTTATGGATTATGATGGTGTTGTTAATGGTGAAGATGATTTGATTGAGAAGATTAATCTTGCTAAGAAGTATCATAAGCCTATTGATGGTCATGCTCCTTTATTGTCTGGTGTTGATTTGCAGAAGTATGTTAAGTATGGTATCAGTACTGAGCATGAGTGTGTAAGTAGTGCTGAGGCTCTTGAGAAGAAGCGTCTTGGTATGAAGATTATGATTCGTGAGGGCAGTGAGTCTCATATGCTTGAAACTTTGGTTAATAATCCTACTGACTTTATTGTGACTGATGATATTAAGCCTGAGGATCTGGTTAAGGGTCATCTTAATATTCGTTTGAGGAAGGCTGTGGATTATGGTATGGACCCATTTGATGCTATTCGTAAGGTTACTCTTAATCCTGCAATGCATTATGGCTTGAATTGTGGTTGTATTGCTCCGGGTAAGAGTGCTGATTTTGTATTTATTGATAATTTGGATGATTTCAGGGTTAAACGTGTTGTGGTTAATGGTAACACCATATTTAAGAAGCAGAAGATTTTGTATCGGGCTAAGCCTTTGTCTTTGGATACTCATATTAACTTGGAACATAAGGTTCCGGAGGATTTTGATGTAGTTGCAGGTAATCCTGATAAGAAGAGTGCTGTTGTTAATGTGATGAATGTTATTCCTAACTCTATTGTTACTGGCAGGTCTACTGCTAAGTTAACTATTGATAGGGGTAAGATTATTCCTTCTGTCTTTGAGGATGTTCTTAAGATTAGTGTTGTTGAACGTTATGGTGGCAATACTGTTTGTAATGCTTTTATTAGTGGTTTTGGTTTGAAGAATGGTGCTATTGCTTCTAGTGTTAGTCATGATAGTCATAATATTATTGTTGTCGGTACTAATAGTGAGTATATGGCTGAGGCTACTAATAGGATTATTGATAATGAGGGAGGTATTGTTGCTATTAGTAATCAGGAGGAGCTTGATTTGCCGTTGCCTATTGCGGGGCTTATGAGTGATCGTCCTGTTCTTGAGGTTGCAAGGAAGTCTGAGGCTCTTAATGAGATGGTGGCTCGTATGGGTTGTTCTTTGGAGAGTCCGTTTTCTATTTTGAGTTTTATGGCTTTGCCTGTTGTTCCTGAGCTTAAGATTACTAATCTTGGTTTGTTTGATGTGTCTAAGAACAGGTTTATTGATGTTGTTAATCATGAGGATTAACTTTTTGTTTCTTTTTTTATCTTTTTTATTGCTTGTTTGTGTTTTTGGTTTCCGTTTTTTTGTATGTATTTTTCTGTCTGTTCCAATTTTTCAAGGTATTGTTTCTTCGCGTCTATATTCATGTAGTCATATCTTGTATAATCTACAAGTAATTCTATTATCTTGTTTGTAGCCCTGTTAATTGTTGGTATTGACTCCCTGTTTCTTATTATTTCTACTGGTTTTGCATGGATTGTTGTAGTAATATTTTTTCCATAACTGTCTTCGACATGTGATGAGTCAATACTTATAACTTCACATACAAGAGAAACATCCACGAGTTTCAAGGAAGACTCATCCAGTAACCCGAAAACGGCACCAGTAAATAATGAGACATCAGTAGTAAAATGCACAGTGAAAGTGCCCGTCTTTTTGATATTGGAAAGAGTATGGTTAGGATAGAGTTTAAGAACAATATTACCATCCACTAATCGCATACCAAATGCTCGGATATTAAAGTCATCACCAGTACCTGTGGACACCAGCACCTCATAAAGCGTGTCCTCTTCAAGATTAACCGTAAACATTATATAATTTACCCCTATTTTTTAGTATTGATATTTTCTATGATTATTCCAGTTCATCAATAATTCGTATATGAAATATGCTATCACCACAAAAACAATAAGTGGCAACAGGAATCTGAAAAATATTGATGTTAAAATAAGTGAAATAACACAAGAGAATACAATAATTATAATATTATCCAATTCCATAATATTATATATAGATGATAGTAATATATAACAAGTTAATAAATATGTTATTCATTAGACTTATTTTATGAAATTACATGAACGGGAATTAAATATGAGCATAGTTATTATTAATAATTTTGGACAATACAATCATAGGATATCCAGAACATTAACCTACCTTAAAATAGAAAACAAGCTAGTTTCCAACGAAACAAGCCTTGAAGACATAAAGGCAATGAATCCTGAAGGAATCATCCTAGGAGGAGGACCTTCAATAGAAAGGATAGGTAACTGTGAAGATATCATAAAACATATAAATGTGCCAATTCTAGGAATATGTTTAGGTCACCAGGTAATAGCAAACGTATTTGGTGGAGAAACAAAATCTGCAGAAATAGAAAGCTATGCACAAATAGATTTAAACATAGAAAAAGAAGTAGGTATATTCGAGGGAATAGGTGACTCACTGAAAGTATGGGCATCCCACAAAGATGAAGTAATAACACTACCAGAAGAATTTGAAGTAATTGCAAGTTCCGATAAATGTGCTATCGAAGCAATGAAACATAAAGAAAAGGAAATATATGGAATACAATTCCACCCAGAAGTTCAGCACACACCAAGAGGTGGAGAAATATTCGAAAACTTCTACAAAATATGCAAAAAATAAAAGGGGCAGTGTAAGAATATGATGATGGACACTAAACAATTTATAGAAGAATCAATAGAAAACATAAAGAATGAAGTACAAGACGAAAAAGTGATAATTGCATTATCCGGAGGAGTAGACAGTTCCGTAGCAACCGCTCTAGCATCCGAGGCAATAGGCCACCAACTGGAAGCAATCTTCGTAGACCATGGCCTGCTAAGAAAAGGTGAAGCAGAAGAAGTGGAAAACACGTTCAAAGACAAAATCAACTTCAAACTAGTGAACGCTGAGGATGAATTCATAGCAGCACTCGCCGGAGTAACAGATCCTGAGAAGAAAAGGGAAATTATTGGACATAAGTTTATTGAAGTGTTTGAAAGAGAAGCTAAAAAGTCAGGAGCTAAATACTTATTACAGGGAACTATTGCACCGGACTGGATAGAAAGTGAAGGAAACATTAAATCCCACCACAACCTAACCCTGCCTGACGGATTAGTGCTTGAAATAATCGAGCCACTACGCGAATTATATAAGGATGAAGTAAGAGAAGTAGGAACAGAACTAGGATTACCAGACTCTATCGTCCACAGACAACCATTCCCAGGACCAGGACTTGCAGTAAGAGTACTGGGTGACATTACCAAGGAAAAACTGGAAATATGCAGAGAAGCAAATGCTATCCTTAACAAGCACGTGGAAGAGGAAGGATTACATAAGGATTTATGGCAATACTTTGTAGTGTTAACAGATAGTAAAGTAACCGGAGTAAAAGGAGATCAGCGTGACTTCGGATACCTTGTAGTTATACGTATGGTTCAGTCATTCGATGCAATGACAGCAAATGTGCCGGATATTCCATGGCCATTTTTACATAAAGTATCACAGGAAATTACTGCAAACGTTCCCGAGATAACACACGTATCATTATCACTGAGCAATAAGCCTCCAAGTACTATAGAATTCGAATAAACACCCAATCATACTACTTACTCTTTTTTTTGTGAAAAATTAATAAAAAAAAATAATTATAAAGTGATAAAAAATGCATAATTTAATATCGAGACTGATAGTTTATAAAAACATAAACGAACCAATATTTACTGAAATATCAAGATTATTCAATAAATTTGAAAACGACAACCCCAACAAGGACGAACTGATAGATGACATATACACCCAGATTAATCATCTACTTAACTTAGCCACAAAATACGGTTTTAACAACAACCTATGGCACAACTACCTTGCATACCTGATTGCAACAACAGAAAATCCATTCACACTAATAAGTGAAAAAGTTGGACAGAACAATGGAAGCGTAAACCAGCTTGTTAAGCATGACCTTGAAATATTCCTGGAACTCTTCAACTACGATTTTAGTGAAATAGAAAACCTGTTAGACATAGACTGTTTCAGTATCATAACCAACTATACTGCCGTAGTTAAAAAGGAACAGTTATATAACAAGGATGTTAGCCTAAAAGTCCAGGAATTAAGCAGGGCGATTGAAGGCGTGACAAATGTGGATGAAATGTTTGACATTATCACCACTTTCTATAAGAAGTATGGTGTCGGCAAATATGGATTAAACAGGGCATTCCAATTATCTCATGATGAAAAACAGGACTTTCTCATACCTATAACATCACTTGATGATGTGGTGCTTGATGACCTGGTAGGATATGAACATCAGAAAAAGAAGCTGATTCATAATACTGAAAGTTTTGTTAAGGGAAAAAAGGCTAATAATGTGTTATTGTATGGTGATGCAGGTACCGGTAAGTCAACCAGCATTAAGGCTATTTTAAACCAGTATTATCCGCAGGGTTTGAGGATGATAGAAGTTTATAAGCATGAAACCAAGTATTTGCCAAAGATTATTAAGGAAATTAAGAATCGTAACTATAAGTTCATAATATACATGGATGATTTGTCATTTGAGGAGTCCGAGAGTGAATACAAGTATCTTAAGGCCTTAATAGAGGGTGGTCTTGAAACTAATCCAGATAATGTTTTAATATATGCTACCAGTAATCGCAGACACCTTATTAAGGAAACATGGAACGAGAGAGTTAATTCTTCATCCAGTGAGGAATTATATCATTCAGATACCATTCGTGAGAAGTTGTCATTGGTTGACCGTTTTGGTATGAGTATTGGCTATTATAAGCCTACCATTAAGGAGTATTTTAATATTGTTAAAACTATTGCACGAAGGTACCCTGAGATTACCCTTAGTGATGAAGAGTTAGAAAGGGAAGCTAATAAGTGGCTTATGAACCATGGTTCCCCATCCGGACGTACAGCCGAACAACTGGTATATTACCTGCTAGGAAACTATTAATAATGTTGTACATAATTACCATAAATTCATAAAATTCTAAACAATCTATAATAATATATAAAATATAATAGGGGATATTGAATGAATGATAAAAAATGGTAAGTCAAACAACAACAAAAGCTAACATAATCCAACATATATTAAACAATGAAAACGAAATAAAAACAAAACAATTAATGAATATACTGAAAACTTCGAAAAACAATTAAACAAAAATTACACACTAGTAAATCCAGAAGAACTATTAGATTTCATTTACAGAAATACAAAATTCATAGATTTCCTAATAGAAATAGTGCCCTCAATCAAAGAAGTGTATCCAGATAATGAACTGACTTTAGAATTATCACCAGATCCCGAAATAGACAATTATGAACAAATAACATTAGCACCAGTTATACCAAAGAATAAGGATACAAAAAATGATCTGAATAATTTGGAAAAACTACATAATAAATTACGTCCCTTGATAAAACAATATAATGTTTTTGATAACTTCATAATATGGGCGAATTATCAATGATTAAATTTGACTATGAGAAATTTTAATGTTGCTACTTAAGTCAAAAAGAACATGAAGAATATTTACGTTCATCTGCTAGCAGATACTATTCTGTTTTTCGGATCAACCAGAGAATATCTTATAGAAAGAAGGAGATTGAATCCTGATTATAGAAAAGGAGAAGTATAACTGATATTCAAATTGTTAAGGATATTGCTAGGAAAACTATGAGATGATTCATGATGTGTATGATATAACACATGAATTTTTAGGTTTACCAAAACATTTATATACTTTGGAGTACAACATTTAATTGACTAAGAAATTTAGGTTATCCTAAAAAAAAATTATATCCTATACACCTAAAACAATTAGTCAAACAAAAGCCGAGTTAAAATATAAATGACTACAAATCACTCAAACTATTAAACACGTGAATAATAAAAATAGTTAAAAAAAAAGAATAATTAAATCACCTATTATAAAAAAAATATTCTATAGTAGTCAATAACTCAAAACCACTCCTTATTAAAAAACATAATATAAACATGCAAAAAGAAAATAGAAAACCTAAAGACTAATAAACTGAGAAAAAAATATTTTCTTTTTGATAACATATAACTTTTTTTAAAACAATAACTTTATTACCAAAAAAAATATTTACAACTGAAACTTAGCATAAATATTCCATCATTTTTAGAAAACACACCACAAAAATACGCCTAACCTTCATAAAAGAACTAAATTTAAACAAATAGCTTAAAAATAGAAATATTATCCTTTATTAATTGTTGAATCTAGGGGATATTGATTCATTTTTTGCTTCTTCAAGTATTTTAATTATTATGTTCCTTAATAGCTCTTCTGTTGAATCTACCCCCTTATTCTCTATGTGTATTGTCAAGAATTTAAATTCTTCCTCCACAATGTTAACAATGTAATTTGTAAGTGATGTTTAATACGCCCCTTATAAGAAAGAATAGAAAAAGAAGACTAATATTCATACCATGTAAAGTAACAATACAGCTAAGAAAAAATATTCTTTAAAACAAAATAAATTTTTTACAAAAATAGTTACTACTAAAAAAAAAGTAAAATTAGGAAATTTGAATTGTAGTAGTATAACGAACGGACTTATAAAACTTAGTTTCTCCAACAATCAGAACAAAACTATAAGAACCTTCATCATAATCTGAAACATCCACCTTCTCAATAATAAAACCATCACTAGCAACAGCCTTATTAACCAGTGTGTTTCCACCTATTTTTACAGACACCTTAAAATCATCAACAATACTAGAGTCGTTCTCATCAACAATTTCTGCCATGACGAACACTTTATCTCCAATATTATCTATACTAATGTTAGTTAAATGAATAGGTGATTGAACTATTTCTGGGCGAACAAAATTGAATGTTCGAGTTATTCGTGAGGATTTATATAATCCGTTTTCTCCTGCGATAATTTGAATAGTGTGATTTCCATTTTTATAGCTGGATAAGTCAAAAGTCTTGTTTAATAGTCCATTACTAACTTTAACCTGTCTGATTATTGTTTTTCCATCGACTTTAACGGAAATTTTTGTGTCTCTTTCCACAATGTCCCCATTTTCATCAACTATTCTTGCTACTAGTCTTCCTGTTTCACCGTTTTGACTAAATTTTAGTTCACTGATTTTTGTAGCTAGTTTCTGAATTGTTAAAGTTGCATGATCTTCTATACGGGTTGTGTCATTACCGAATACTGCTGTTAACTTGTATGTTTTTGCACTGTAATTTGGAATTGTGAATTTGAGTTTAGCTACACCATCCACAACATTTACCTTGAGTGGTGTGCCATTACGTTTTAATGTATTGCCATTAAGTTTAAAGACAACTTTACCATTGTCAACAGCTTTTCCATTATCATCTGTTACATGTGCAGTGAATGTTACAACATCATCCTTTTTAGCAACAACATTATCTACCAGTACTGATTCAAAACCCTTAACTTTTGTAGTATTGGAATATTTTTTTCCAACTATATCACTGTTAAAAGTTAATTTAGCCTTAGCCAAAGAAGTATTTGATGAATCAAAATACTTGGAGGTTAAAGTAACAGTGCCAGTAACATATGCCGGTAAAGTATAATTAACGCAGACAACACCATCCTTCACAAGACCACTTTTAAGAACACTAGAACCAAGGTATAATCCTATTTTTCCAGTATTTAATCCTGTAACATCAGAACTGATTCTGAGCACTGTCTTGTTAGTGGTTTTTGGAACACTAGATGGTGTGTTGGCAACAACTTTAACCTTATTATCATAACCATTATTACAATACTCATTATTGGCGGGTACTGTGTACTTACCACCCATATTATAATAATAGTATTTGGCATTAGTCTTGTTAGATGAGGTTAAATCCCAGCATGGCATCACAGACATGAATCCCTTATCTTTTAATCCACGATCAGTATTCATCATCTGAGTCCATGTAGCCCATTGAACAGCTTTAATATTATGACTAGGACCACTAGGATTTAAACATAAAAACTTATCAGTTACCTTATTATAACCAACCACACACATATAATGGCCACGAATATGCCAGAAAACCATTTTTCCACCAGTTAATGCAGTTTTCACTGCACTTTTACTGTCAGTTATGTCAGTTAATTTCATGTGTGCCGTCGGCGAATTTCGTATAATACTAGATTCATCGGTCCCATCACTAGCAGTTGTTCCATAAAGACCTGCCAGACGTCTTTCACTAGCATAACAGTTCAATGCCTGACTTATCATACTCATAGCGGTAGGCCCACAAGTATACTGATGACCATTAATCCATTCCTGAGCATCATAATAAACATTATAATAACGTGACTTACCGGAAAGGTTAACCGTCACGGAATAAGGCGTGTTAACAGCAGCATATCCCTGATTTACATGGTAACCATTAAGTGATCTTGCAATCACGTTCCATTTTTCACGACTTATAACATACTTAACATTGCTTCCAACAGACCTGAAAAAAGTATACTTTGGCACATAACCATAAATCTGCTGACAAAGGCTGTCCAATCGCATCACACGACGAATCTCACTGCCCTCAATGGTATAAGTACCATCTTCATCAGCATAAGCATAATCAATGCCTAACTTTATAACATTAGGAACACCATCGACTGTTGTTATGTTTTTTGTAATAGCTGATTCACTCCCTGCATCAGAAACCAGGTCAACAGTCTTGTTAACTACTGAAACATTTAATGTTAATTCTTTCTGATTCG
Source organism: Methanosphaera sp. ISO3-F5 (assembly GCF_034480035.2). Classification (NCBI taxonomy): domain Archaea; kingdom Methanobacteriati; phylum Methanobacteriota; class Methanobacteria; order Methanobacteriales; family Methanobacteriaceae; genus Methanosphaera; species Methanosphaera sp. ISO3-F5. The sequence goes on along the minus strand of NZ_CP118753.2, from coordinate 1,848,873 downwards.
TGGAGGATGTTCCTGTTTTTACACTGTTTTCATACTTTTTATTAACATCAACAGAATCTGTTTTTGATGTTATGCTTTCATTGTTTAATTTATTATCATTATTTACTACAATTTGTTGATTATTATCAACATTTACGTTTTTATATGTGTCTTGGGTAATATTGTCCGTTGCAGATACTGTGCCTGCGGCTAGGACAAATAATATGGTGACACATATAATTAAATAAATTTTTTTATTAATCATGAATAACATTAATAACTTATATCAAAACAAACTAATAATATTTTTCCAAATAATTGTGGAAATTAATAAAAAAAGATGATTGTGGGGAGGGGTGTGAATAATTAGAGTTAATATGATAAATCCCTGTTTCTTTCCAGGCCCATAAGTAATGATTCATAAACACTTTTTCCACTGTTAAAGCCATTAAGTATTGCTTGTGTAACTCCACCAGGTGTTACGAATTTACTGATAAATTCTTCACTCTTATCTTCGGGGACAAGTTTTTCACATTTACGTGCAAGCTCCCTGAATAATGGAAATTCCTCTGATATTTTGTTTATAGCATCCCTTGTTTCGGGTGATTCTGGGCTTGCCCTGCAGTATACTACGGGGAGACATCCTGCTATTGCCACGTAATCCATGTCATCCTCATTATCCACTCTCACATAGTCAATGTCAAGCAGGTCAAATAATGCATCAGAGGTGCTGTTTTCTCCATAAACTCCTGCCACTGCATTTGAATCATGTATCGTGTCAGGACCTGTTGGTATTATTCGCACCACATTGTTGGACCCGGTTTGTTTCCTAATATCTTCACTACTTATTCCTGCCATGAATGATATTACCAGTGTGTCTTCGGAGAGGTTAAAGTCACCAATAGCCTTGAAGGATTGTGGTGGTACTGATAATATGAGTATATCTGATGTTTTCACTATTTCAGCATTAGATGATATCATATCTACCAGGTTATTGTCATATATATTGTTGAATGTGTATATTGAACCGTTATATGTTAATTTTATATTATCCGGTGGATAGTTTTTTTCGAGAAGTTTCAGTATTAATGCTAATCCAATCTTTCCGGCACCAATTATCCCTACCTTGTTTTTGAATAAATCTTCCTGTATCATAATTATATATTATATATGGAATAGTATAAGAACAATTAGTATAATTCATAATTTAAAAAAAAATATGATTTAAAAGGGGGGTTTAGATGTGTTTTACTTTAGAAACTAGTGTTGCTTTGGTGTATGCTAGACGGTTTCCACTGGTTAATGTTACTTTATTGACTGTTTTGAATGTGTTTGGAACTTTGATGTTTAAGTTTATTTTTCCTGATTTTATTGTGTAGTTTACTGTTTTGCCTGCCTGTGTTATTGATTTTCCATCAATTTTTATGTTTATCTTGGTGTTTCCTGCAACGTTAGTGTTCATGTAATCCTTGATGTTTCCCTTGATTGTGAGTGTTCTTGTTTTATTTGTGTATTGTAGTGTTGTTATGTTGAATTTTGTTGATGATCTTTTTACTTGGAATTTTGTTGTATTTTTTGCACTTGAATAAACAGGATTAGAAAATACTGCTGTTAATACATGATTTTTTACTTTGAAGTCTGTGGTTAGTCCACTGGTTCCTTTCGGTACCCTGTACTTGTATGTTGCTGTCTGGTTCTTTACCTGTACTTTGATTGTTTTTGATTTTGAGTCTTTTAATGTTTTTCCGTTAATCTTGAATATAACGTAACTGTTTTTGTCTGCTATTTTTTTATTTGCTTCGTCTTTGATGTTTACTTTGAATGTGATTACTTTGTGTTGTTGCTGTATTTTTGGTGTTGCTGTCACTGTTATCTGTGCTTTTCTTAATTGTATCTGTGGTTTTATTGCCTTTGACACATTATAATGGTATTTGCTTGTTCCACCATATGTTGCTGTCAGGTTTTTAGCGTTTCTTATTGTTTTTGTTGCTGTGAGTGTTACTGTTGCTTTACCGTTTTTTACTAGTAATTTTTTGGCTGCTTTTTTGCTTCCAAATATGTTGTCTGTTTTTAATGTTTTACCGTTTAGTTTTAGTATTACGTTTCCATTGTTTACATTGTTTCCGTTAATGTCTTTAACGTTAACTGTTATTCTTATTTTATCGCCGAGTGTTCCTTTCACACTGTTTATTGTTACTTTTGTTGCTGTTTTAGGGTCTGTTATTGTTATGTTTGTTGGTTTTACACTGGATGCTGAGTAAACACTGTTACCTGCATATCTTAGGGAGATTTCTGCTTTTCCTGCCGGTAGTTTTATGTCCTGCACTACTTTTCCGTTTTTGTCTGTTGTTAGTGTTACATTTGTTTTTGGGTGTTTCAGTACTAGTTTTGCGTTTGGTATTGTTTTATTGTTTATTGCATCCTTTAGTGTTAGACTTATTCCCAGTGATGTTCCCATATGGATGGATGAGTCTATCGTGGATGGTCTTTTATCTATTTTTATGTCTACTGTGGTTGTCCTGTTTGCGTACTTGCTGTTTCCCTTATAGGAAATTGTTGCCTTGTTTGTTCCTACTTTAAGGCTTTTTGTTACTGTTATTTCCCCCTGTTTGTTAGTTGTAGCTGTTACTGTTTTTAATGGTAGTTTTATTGTTAGTTGTGCGTTTGGTATTGCTTTTTTTGTTTTTGTGTCAATTAGTTTGAATATTACTATGTCGTCCCTGTAGATCTTGTTTGTTACTGTTACATTATATGTTACTGGGATTTTTTCTGCTTCTTTGCTTACTGTTAGTGTTTTTGTTATGCTTGTTTGGTTGGTGTTTCCATTGTATGTTGCCCTGTATTTCTTGTTGCCTTCCGTTACTGTTATTGGGTAGGTTATTTGTCCTTTCGTGTTTGTGTTTCTTGTTATTTTTTGTCCGTCGGGTAGTGTGATTGTTACTGGTGCATTGTTTATTGTTTTGTTAAGCACTATGTCTTTGAGTGTTATGCTTAGTTTTGGGTTGGTTGGGCTTGTTAGTGTGAAGTTCATGTCACTTACTCTTTTTGTGACTGTGAAGTTGATTGTTGCTGTTCTGTTATTGTATTTGCTGTTTCCATTGTAGGTTAGGTCCATATAGTTTTTTCCTACTGGTGCTTCTACTTTTGTTGTGAATACTCCTTTGTTGTTTGTTTTTCCAGTGTATGTTTCTCCTCCATGTATTTTGAGTTGTATCTGCGTGTTTGGCAGTGTTTTTCTTGTCACGTAATCTTTCAGTGTTACTGATAGTGATGTTTGTCCTACGTATAGGTTGTTTAGTTCTACATCATAGTCTACATTGTTTTTGATTTTTCCCATGTCTACTGTTAGGTTTGTTTTGACGTTGCTGTATATTGTGTTTCCAGGATAGGTTAGGTTCATATAGTTTTTTCCACTGTTTAGTTTAAAATCAAATTTTGCTACTGCATTGTTGTTTGTTGTTTCTGTGAATGTTCTTCCATCTGATGTTTTTAGTGTTAGTTTTGCATTTTTTATGTTGTTGCCTGTTATGGAGTCTGTTAGTTTTACTGTTATGTTAACGTCACCGGTATCGTTTGTTTTTTCTATGTTTATGTTCATGTTGGAGTTTCTTTTGAATACTTCCATTTTCAGGTCATAGTCGTATGCGTAGTATTTGTCTGTTCCGGAGTAGTCTATGTGTATTGTTTTGTTACCAGATGCTAGTTTCATTGTTACGGTTCCCCACCCGTTTTTTTGTGTTTTTGTGTTTATTTTTGTTTTATCTGGTAATGTTAGTTCTAGTTTACTGTTTGGTATTAGTTTATTATCAACGTCTCTTACTCCTATTTCTATTTTTGCATCGTTGGCTATGTTGTTTGTGATTTTTATGTCGAAGTATGTTGCTTTTTTGCTTGCTGTTTTTATATTATTTTTGTCTGTTTTTGTTATGTTCTTTTCTTGTATCTTTGTTTTTGTTATTGGTTTAGTCTCTTCTTTTATAACTTGTGAAGTTGTTGTTTGTTCTTCTTTTATTATTGTGTGTGTATCATTGTTTTCTTGTGCTGATACTATGCTTAAACACAATAATAATACTGTTATAAATAGGAATAGATGACTTATTTTATTAATATACCTCATTCTACACCTCGTAAAAATCTTTCATCATATTTTATTATTGAAGATTTAATAGTAATAATTATATTCAATAAAGTATATAATTTCTTACTTAATAATAAGTAACAAGTAAAGGTTGAAGTGTCCCATGTATGCTTCGAGTAACATAGTTCCAATTAATATTGGACCATTCTTCGTCGAGTTTGTCTAATTATCGTGGACTGACACAAACCATTAGAGTTTGTACAGTTTTCTTCAACTGAAATTTGACTCATAATATCATCACACATCCTCTGACTACAAATTCGTTTTAATAATCATGTTATACACCTGTTGAAGTCAGCATATCCATCAAGCAGTTACAATTTTGTTAAATTCCTGCCGTCTTAACGACACACAATGGCATTAGCTTTTCTCAACATACCTTACCCAAAAAAAAGTCTTAAAATTTCCTCACAGAAACCCCTACCAATAATAGTTATTGGACTTTACTGGGCTTACCGAGTTTATCTTCTGTTAGACACTCGACACAACTTAGGCTCTCTCAATACACCGACAGACATACGGGTTGTAATCAATAGACGTCCTTTTACACTTCGTCTGACCTGCCTGCAACCTTCAACACATCCTTTAATCATCCTACCGTGTTGGTTCCTTTCACGGTGCTTATAAGAGTTCATTTAGCATTAGCCAAATTATTGGTCTTTCTCTCGCCCTCCATTCCATGGATGCTAGGAATAAGATTAGGCTTTACCTATCATGCAACCTACCCCACCGTTACCAGTAACGCAGTTTCAAGGGAGAATAACCCATACAACAAGGTTAAAAGTATCCGTTCAAATAAATACTATACTAACACACACCAAAAAAGAAAGAATTTAAGGTGCGAACAAAATTAAAGACAATGGCTCGTCGCACGTAAAAAAAGAGATATAAAAAGATACAATTTACAATAAACTAAACAGAAAACAGGACCCCAAATTTAGGAAAAAAACCATGAAAATGTTAATTATATACTTTTGATCTATCTTCTATACGACCTACATATATACAATTATCTAGAACTTTAAAACATATTCCATAATTTCCTTTTCTTGCTAGCTTATATTTAGGATATTTTTTAACTTTTTTATAAGAGATATTATAAGGATTATTGAGAATTTCTTCTAATTCTTTATAAAGCATTTCATATGCTTTGGGATTTTTTTTCTTAAAATATTTTAATTGTTTTAAAACAGAACGTTTAAACTCAAGTTCCATATTAATCATCCAAATATGCATCAAGTTCTTCTAAAGAAGAAAAATGAACTCCTTCACCCTTATCAAATTCTTTATCAGCTTCAACCAGGTCTTTAATTTCTTGATATTCTTCATAATCGTCTAAAAGTTTGGATATTATATCATTAAATGAATCATTCTTATGGCCAATATCTGCTAATCTTTTATGATTTATTAAACTTACTCTAACTGCTTTAGTTTCCATTAATTCCACCTGTTCCATAATTTACTATTAATAATATAAATAGTTATCAACAGAGTATACAAGGAAAACATTATCAACTATATCAACATTAATTCACAAGCTAGACCTTTCATCAAAAGAATTGAAAAAAAATTGATTTTCTAAAGTTTCATGTTCCGCTTTTTGCCAAAGAAGACAAAATTTACTCCCCAAATTATTTAAAGATTTTAGTGATTATTGATTTGAAATTCAACTGTTTAAAATGTTTATCATCAGCACATTTATCTAATTTAGTAGTTTTTATAGCACTATTTCTTAATTTATTCAATTTCAATGAAATATCCACTAAAACATTGAATTGTTTCTTAGAAAGACCTCTAATAAGAGTACTTTGAGTTAAATATATACAATTTTCATCTATCATAATAATTAATACTGCTTATTTCACTCCATTAACTTTAAAACCGAAAATCAAGAAAAGAATTTCATAAAATAACAATTCTATGACTTCGATAATATAAATTATAGAATAAAAGCTATATAAGTTTAATCCAAGAGCAGCTGGTAAGTAATCAGGGGGGTCTTGATAAGTAATATATTTCATATTCATATACATACTTAACAATCATACTAAAAAAAAGTTTCATCCACATAAAAAAGTATTACAAAAACGAATTTATGCCAACACTCAAGATATGAAAAAAAGAGTTGATTTAAATAAAATATATACTATAATAAATGAAGTAATGGATGTTAAATATCTCAAAAAATCAGATTATGAAGATGCAGTTGATACATATAGTTATTATAATGGTTCCATCAATTATTCTGATTGTTTAATACTAAAAACAATGCAAGACAACAATATAAATAAGATATTAAGTTATGATGATGATTTTGATAAAATAAACGGACTTCAAAGAATTTATTAAATAAGCATTTATAGTCTTTTACTAAAAATTCATAGCATGAAAAGATGGATAATATTAGTTATTATGAAAATTGGTTAATCAAGTTTTTGACATAAACTTTAGGGTAAAAGACTATACATTAGAATATTATACATACGTAACAATCATACTAAAAATGTGAGTATGGATAGTAATATTATCTAAAATTTCTAAAAAAGGGGGGGGGATGATGACCTAGGATTATCTGTTAATCTTTATTTATTGATTATCTTTGTGGTATATGTCGATAAATTTAATTGTATTTGTTTTTTTCAATATATTCATATGACAATCTAAAAGGTGATATGTATAATTCTCTTGTTCCTTTTCTAACATTTTTCATTGGTTTTCCAGTTTCAGGCGTTTTTAAAATTTTTCTATTAGTTTGATGACTTTTTTCTTATAAGAATTATCAAGTTTTTTAAATGACTTTTTAAACTCTTTAGTTCTTTCTACTGTTACCATTGTTTCAACTCTTCTAAAAAATCATCTTCATTTTCGTAAACTACTCTTTCTGAAGAAGTTTCTATTGATTGGACATGATTTTCATGTTCAGAATCATCCAATAGTATATGATGATTAAAATATTTTTCTTTTTCAGATAAGTCTTTGTGAATACTATGAATAATAGCATCATATTTCTTTGGTTGTATGTTATCTTCTAGATATTTTAATATTAAAACATCAAATAATTGTATCAATGTCTTTATTAAATCCAATCCAAATAATATATTTTCATGAGTATAATTTTCATTAATGATATACTCCACATATTCGTTCATAATTTTAATCTCTAATAGTTCATCATATAACTCTTTCGGATTATCTGCTACAAATGTACCTCGTTTAATCCTTATTGATAAATTATCAATATCATTTTTAATATTATGATAATTATCTGAGTTGATTTCATCTATTAAAGAATAAGAACCCATATTAGAGTATAATCCACTTATAGGCGTGTTGAATGTTTTTAATACGGAACTCATATCATCACCTTATTATATAATTTATCTATAATTATATTATTGCTTCGAAATATTTATTATCTTTCATTATAGTAATCGACATTAAATTTTATAAAAAATTATTACTAAATTATATATCTAGTAATATTTCTTTGACCCATTTTTTCCAAAAACTTGGTTTATCAACAGACTCATAATATTCAGTTTCAAATTCGTTAATTAGATTTTCTTTGTTATCAATGTATTTTCTAGATATTACAGCTTTGATTTTTCTCCAAACTTGTTCTATGGGATTATATTTTGGAGAATATGGCGGTAAATATATTAAATCTATATTCAATATATCACATAGTTTTGTAAAAACTATTGCATGGTGTACTTTATAGTTATCTAGGATTATAGCCATTGGTTTTTCCATTATTAATTTATGTTGTAAGTTTTTATTGTAAAAATATGATAATAACATAGTTTTTTGGATATTTTCAAGTTTTATTTTACTTTTTGTTTTGATAGAACATTTATTCTTTTTTACATATTCATATAATTTGTTTATTGTATTATTAAGTGGTGAAAGGTTTTTAAGTGTTTTAAGAAGAATTTTGTAATTTGATGGTTTATTTACTGTTGATAATATGTTTTCTAGTTCTAATTCTTTCTTATTAAGAATATTTGTTAGTTTGTTAATTAATTTTTTATTTGTTAAATTTTTGATGACGATTTTTATCATGAATTTCATCATTTCATATGTTTTTGTGTTTTCTAGAAAATCAATGAATGAATTTCCATTGATTGCTTGTATTCCTACTCCAGATATGCCTATTTTTTCTGTAGGTTTGTTTATGATATTAGGTGTTCCTTTTTTGTGGTATGTTTTTTGGCTGTTGTCTTGATTTTGACAGTATGTTTGATCTAAAAAAGCTATTATATATTCGGTAGGTTCTAAATGTTCTACGTTTTTTTTAACAGTTCTTTTGCATCTTTTGGCATTTTATTATAAATTTTATAAGGTTTAGTGTAAGAATAATCTAATTTCTTCATTATTCGTTCTATTTGTCTAATACTATAATCTACTTCAAAATTATCCTTAATGGCTTTATGAACTTCTTTTGCAGTTTTTAATTCTTCATTTAATATAATTTCATCCAATATTTTAAATTGTTCTTCAGATAATTTAGATTTTCCTTTAGAACCTGATTTTCTTTTTAAATTTTCCATTCCACCTTCATTCCATTCTCTAATCCAATTATATACTGTTCCTTGACTAATGTCATGCTTTTTCATTACTTCAGCAACTGTTACATCATGTAAAATATCTAAAATTACATATAATTTGTTTAAAACTCTTACATCATTTTCTAATCTCTTAATTTCTTTTTGAATCTCTGAAATAATTCCTGGATATTCTTTAATAAGTGTTTGTTCTGACATATTATAATATTTGCTTTTAATTAATATTTATAATTTTCAATGTCGATTACTATATTTTTTAAAAAAACTCAAATACGCGAATACAAAATCCATAAACACTATACCAAAGTACAAAATCAAGAAAAAGAAATGTCAATGCTGTTGATTCAGGATTTGTTTATTTTGTTTGATGTTTAGTGTATGATTGATTTTAAAATTACTGTTTTCAGTACCATTACCACTTTTAAACGTTACCCCTGCAATTAAATTCCATATTATATGCAAATTTTAGCTTATAATTCTTTTGAGGAAGTGAATAAAGATAATGAAGTAACTATGATTGAATTTAAAAAAGCATCAATCCATTCATAAATATTTTAGCTCAACGTGAATTCAAAGCATTATTTAGCAGATCAACAACAGAAGAACGGAAAATATTATGCTTAATGGCTGAAAGCAAAGAAAACATTTTATCATATTCCTATATCAAAGAAAATGCCCATTTAAACTCAGAACCATCAGCATTACTAAAAAATTTAATTAATAAAAATATGATAAATAAACCATCCCGAGGCAAATACGAATTAAAAAACAAATTCTCAGAAAAAAAAATGACATTCAACCACATTTTCAACAGTAACTTATTTCCAATATATATATATAAAAAAATTTTACTTGTTTTATTAATTCAAATGCTATTTTTCACTAAATATTAATGTGTATAATTGTCATATAATTTCTTAGTATTTGTAACTATCTTTGCATATACCTGTTTCTTTGTATATACTTGTTATTATCATCATAACAGTACTTTTATATTTTTTGTTATTATTATTTTAATATAATTTTTTTTTAATAATAATTTTTAAATAGTTGGAATTATATAATATAAGTAATTAAAGTATAGGTAAGTGTGTTTTATGGTAATGACAAAAATAAGTAAAGGTTATAAAATAACTATTCCACGTATTATTCGTCGTGAATTAAACATTAGTGAAGTTGATAAAATTGAATGGAAAATTAATGAAAATATGAATATTGAATTAATTCCACATAAAAAGAAGTCAATGATGGATTTAATTGGAATAATAAGTGATGAAGATTTAGATGCTCTAGAATCATGTGAAAAAGCATCAAAAGGAGAATTATGAAAAAATGATACTGGTTGATAGCAATTATATGATAGCTTTAATGAATAATAAAGAAAAAAATCATAAAAGGGCAGTAAAATTAGCATCCAGAGTAGATAACGATGAAAAAATAATGCCAATATTAATGTTGTCTGAAGCTGTAACAAGTATAGGAAGTCGAAAAAAAGGTAAAGAAGCTAAATTATTATATGATACTTTGATTGATAATTTTGAAATATATTTTCCAACATTAAATGAAATAGATACTGCAATGCAATGTGTACTTAAATATGATGGTACATTAGCTTTAGCTGACTGTTTAGCTATACTAATTATGAAAAAAAGAGGAATAACTGAAATAGTTTCATTTGATGATGATTTTGATAAAGTAGAAGGAATTGTACGAATTCATTAACATACCATTTCTCTTTCTTATTCAACAAGTAATTGTCTTTAATTTCGTTCTCATTTAAACTCTGTTTTAAGTGTGTGTTAGTATTGTACTTAGTTAAACGAGTACTTTAAACATTTTCTATAGGTTCTACCTTGAAACTGCATTACTGGTAACGGTGTAAGTTACATGATATGTAAAGCATAATCTTACTTCTAGCATCCATAAAGTGGAGGGCAAGAAAAAAGACCAATTGACTAATGTTAATGAATTTATAAGTATCATAAAAATAAACTTAATTTATTAAATTTCATTCACAAATCCCCATTTAATTCGATATAATAAATTATATGGAAATATGGAACATGAGATTACATAATTTCTATTTCCACATGCTTTTCTTTTTTTTTATTAAAATTATTTCTTCAACCTTTTTAGATAAGAGAAATAGTTACTTTTTGTTGTTCGTTATGCAGGACAATAACGAATAAGAAAAAAAATAAAATCCAAACCAATAGAAACAATTAACCTATTAAAATAACACACCCTCATTTTCAGCCAGATATCCCTATTTTTTACTAAAAAATCAAAAACACCCCCCCCCCCAATTTAAGTTAAAAATAGAAAAAAATAACCTTAGAGTTATAATATAATTATCCAAATGCAATACTATTAATACAAATAAATTTAATTAGCAATCTCTAATAAAAATAAAAAATAATAAAATAAGTATTAAAAAAAGCTTAAGTTTCTAGGAGTGATAATAAATGCTATAAATAAAATAGTTCATTATTTAATACATATTCTGGAAATTATTCTCTAGAAAATCTGACCATTACAAAAGGTAAAACAAATAATGGATTTTTAACAATTAATAATGGTTGTTGTGATGGTAAGGTTCATGCTGTTTAGTTCTTTTATATACATAAATCAGAAAGAAGAATTTATGGGAGGGTTTAAAGATGTTAATGTTATCTGGAAAATTAGGGGGATGATGAGGGGGTTGATTTGAGTCACATGTATAGTTTTTTTAGTTTTTTAGGCATCCTATTGGAATTACTTTAACTCCGTCCTTGCGTGTATATGCAAATTCAGTACCTGTGATGATTGCCAGAAAGCTTGGATCTGGTAAGTTTACTTTTTGTTCTTCTCGTTTATCTTGAATTAGTTTTTTCATTTTAAGTAGATTTTCTGCTCCTTTATCTATTTCAAAACTGCCTAATTTGAATTCGATTAATGCGTATTTACCATTTTTTAATCTTAATATGCAATCTACTTCTAAACCATATGAATCATTATAATAATACACTTTTCCTCCAACATTATTAATGTAAATGCTTAAATCACGTATGCACAGGTTTTCAAAGATAAATCCGAATGTTTTTAAATCAGACATTAGTATTTCTGGTGATATTTCAAGTGCGGAAGTTGCTATAGAAGGGTCAATGAATTGTCTTTTGCTTCCTTTTCTCATTGTATTTGATGATCGGATATTTGGTGCCCATCCTTTAATATCTTTGATTACGAATAATCTTTTGAAGGCATCCACATATTCATAATATGAACTTTTTTGAATATCTTCATATTCTTTTATCACATCTTTGAGTATTGTAGTATTTTTTGCTAGTGTGGATATATTTCTGGCATATGCTCGTAGGATATATCTTGCTCTATCAGAATCACGTTTTATGTTATCTATCGCCGAAATATCTGTTTCACAAATGGCTTCATAATAAGCTTCTGATATTTTTATCTGTTTTTCTTTATCTTTTATTGTTACCGCTTCTGGCCATCCTCCCCTGCAGCATAGAAATGCAATATCTTTAAATGTCAGATTTGATTTGTATGAGTCAATATTTAAGTCAGGATTCTCAAATAGACTTTGTAATGAAATATCTCCTGTAGAGTCGTTGCTTTCAAATAAACTCATAGGCATCATCAATAATCTGTGAATTCTGCCCGTACCGCTATGTTTTATATTGCTTTCATCAACTACTGTTGATCCGGTTAATATGAATAATCCTTTCTGGTCTGCTTCATCTATTTCATCACGTATTGTGTCCCATATGGTTGGTGTTATTTGCCATTCGTCTATTAATTTTGGTTTTTCTCCATTTAATAAATATTCAGGGTTAATTTCTATAAGCTGAGCATAATAATCACTTCTGTTTGACAATAGTTTTATCATGCTCTTTGAGTGTTGTTTGGCAGTTGTTGTTTTACCACACCATTTAGGACCTGTTATTAGAACAGCACCCATAATTTCAAGATAATCTTCAATAGTATCATCTATTACCCTTGGTAAATATTTTGACATTTAATTAATCTCCTTTTTTTGATTGCTAATCATGTTTTAATATTTATAAAATATATAATGGATATTTCTCATCATTTTTAACCAACTATTATAATGTTTTTTAACCAACCATATTTATAGTTTTTTTCAAACTATTTTCATGTTATTTAACAAACTATTTTCATGTTATTTAACAAACTATTTTCATGTTATTTAACAAACTATTTTCATGTTATTCATGAAGTACTTATTTTTTCACAAAGAATTTTTTTCCACTCACTAAAAATGAAGCAAAATATAGAAATCAATGCCATGGGATGTAATAATTAAGCTTAATACTGGAAGACATATAAATCAACATTAAACAAATTCACCATTCATCTCGAAACAGAGAACATAACGGGACCTAAACGTGCAAAATCTGAAAATACATAAAATTACATCACAATCGCCTATAGAAGCACTTAAAACCTATTTATTAGCTATGTTAAAGAGTTCTACATCAAGAAAAATAGGAACAACATAAATTTCACAAACTTAAAATAAAATTAATTGGAATGAAGTTTAAAGAGTTGATATTCTTTAATAAAATATTTTTTCATGTTTTATATGGAAAGTGTGTTATTTTCTTTTTTTTCAACAGAATCTATCATTTCTCCATCAGGTACAATACCTGAAAATTTTCTTAAATTATTTCCTTTTGGGTTATCATGTTTTAATATTTTTTCAACTTCATCTAAAGTTTTAAACGTTTTATTAGGAGTTGAATCTCTTTTAATGCCTTCAATAACATAACGATTAATAATTCTTGTTGTTTAACGCCCAATTAAGCACTTTTAATTTTTAGTAATTACTTAACATCTTCATCAATTCTAAAATTAAATTATTTTTTTATTAATGAAAATACAAAACACGGTTTAGTTATTAATGGTTTTAAAGTATTGAAGTTCCTGAATATCCATATGAAGTCATAAGAGAAGCAATTGTTAATGCCATAGCACATAGAGACTATGATTTTGATAATAGTTTCATAACATTTTACATTTATACTGATAGAATTGAAATAATTAGTCCGGGACGATTACCATATCCTTTAACAATAGATCAGTTAGGTAAGACAAAAAAACCCTATTCACAGAAATCCAAGAATTACTGATATACCAAGTAAGACTAAATATATGGAGCATGTTGGAACTGGAATAAGCATGATGAGAAAAACTATGAAAGAACACGGTTTTCCAGAACCCGAATTTAGTGATGAAAATAATTTCTATAAAGTTGTATTATATGGTCCAAACAATAGATTAATTACACCAAACACTACTAACAAACAAAAAAAGAACCAATAATAATTATAATCATTTAAACAATAGACAAAAGGAATTTTTAGAAAAACATGAAAAAAATCAACCAAATTACTTATAAAGAATATAAATTTATTTAAAATTTCAAAATCAACAGCTAGAAGAGATATGAAATTATTAATTGAATATAACTTTGTATATAAAGAAAAAATGACAACCTGGTTCTATTTTATATAATTTAATGCCTGTTTGATTAGGGGTGTCAAACGATGACACACCCCATGAACCACCCCCCCCAAAAAAAATAAACACAACACAATAATAAAGGCAAAATTCAAAACACCAGAACAACTAAACAACTTCCTAAAAATGCTAAACAAAGAACCAACAATAACAAAGACAAACACACAAATGATACTAAAACAATAAACACGTAAAAAAAATATGAAATAATTTACTTCACCCCCATTCTCCCCTATTTTTAATTCTATTTCTATAAAAGCTTCAATGAAAGCAAAAACTTTAACTAATATAAATAATTCCCCCCCCCCCCCAATATAAACTATCAAAAAAAAGGAATAGGAGAAAAAGTGACCAGAAATGAAGAAAAATAAAATCATCCTACTGATTACACTAATTCTACTACTGTTAAGTGTATCCTACGCAGCAGAAACAAGCAACACTACAACAAGTAATAAGGATACACCAACAACAGTACAAACAAGCACACAAAGAGTAGAACAAAGTGTAATAAAAGAAGAAGCCAATCATAATAAAGAAATAATGAAGATAACTCAACAAGAGAAAAATAATAAACAAGCAAATAGTGTGGATGCAAACAACTTTAAAGAATTATATTCGGCTTTATCAGATGATGAAACAGACTATAAAGATTTAACAATTAATCTAAAGTCAAACATTAAATTAGAAAATGACATGAGAATATCCTATAAATATAAAAATGTTGTTATAAATGGTAATGGAAAGACCATTGATGGTGATAATAAGTATATGTTCCTCGATTTTTATACAAAAACTGTAACATTACGTGACATTAAGGTTACTGAATGTTCAAGTTACAAAGGAGTCATTAATGTTTATGATGGAAAATTAACTCTGATAAATTCATCATTTACCAATAATAATGACAAAGTGATATCTGCTACTGAAAATAGTAATATAAATATTAAAAATTGTGTATTCACAGATAACAAATGTGGCAGTTCCGGTGGAGTAATATTTAATGAATATGGAGCAACCATAATTATTGATAACTGTAGATTCGAAAACAACACTGCAAGCAGTGGTGGGGCAATATATTTCGACAAAGGAAATCTAAGCATTACTAACTCATATTTTAATAACAATTATGCTGAATTTGATGGTGGATCAATATATTATGGATTTAGTGGTGATAAAGCCACGATAAAAAACACCATTTTTACCAATAATAATGCAAAGTCGAGTGGTGGGGCAATTTCTGCTTATGGTTCTTCCATCACCATTAAAAACTGTACTTTTAATAAAAATACTGGATATGAAGGAGGAGCTATCTATAATTATGGAAGCAGCAACAACATAATTCAAAATACATTCCAAAATAACAATGCAAATGAAAATGGTGGAGCAATATTCAACGAAGGAGGATATGAACATATAACATGGCCCGGAGACTATTGGAAATATTGTGGATCAAATAACTTAAACATCAATAAAAACATATTCACAAACAATACAGCCATTAATGGATCAGCCATATATAATCAAGCCAAAACCATGAAAATACAAAACAACACGTTCAAACAAAACAAAGCAAAAACAACAGGAAAATCAATAATAAATGATACAGAAACAATAATAAAAAATAATAAAAATATGGAATATTCAAGTTATAGTTCAACCATACACACAAGTTCAGAAACAGCTACAATAACAAATAATATATTTGATGACGGAATAACATACACAAAAATAAACATTAATGCTCCAAAAAACAAGGAATATAAAGATAAAATAACAATAAAAGGAAATTTAACTGACATTGATGGAAATAAAATAATAAACTCTAAAATAACAATCATAATCAACGGAAAAAAATACTCTAATAAGACAAATGCCAATGGTATTTACACAGTTAGTTTAACAGCAAATACACTGGGAAAAAATAACATAACAGTAACCTTTGCAGGCAACAAACAATATAATACAAGCACTGCAAAAACAACATTCACAGTCACCAAACGAACAACAAAAGCCACAATAACCAAGATAGCACAGAAAACCTATAAACAAAACATGACAATAACCGGTAAACTAACAGATAGTACAGGTACAATAATTAAAAATAGTAATGTAAAAGTTAAAGTAAACACGAAAACATACACCGTAAAAACTAACAGCAAAGGAATATACAGCCTCAAGGTTACAGCCAATAAGGTAGGAACCAATAACGTAACAGTAACCTATGCAGGAAACAAGTACTACAAAGCAGGGACAAAGAAGACCACATTTAAAACAGTAACACGTGCAACCAAACTAACAGTCAATAAAATCTCAACTACAAACAAGGGCAAAACAATAAAAATAACAGGTAAACTAACAGACAACCTCAAATCACCAGTCATGAACAGCCTGGTAAAAATCAAGATCAACAAGAAAACAGTGAGTGTAAAAACCAATAAACAGGGAGTATACACATACAACTACAAAACAACCAAAGGCACCAACACTGTCACAGTAACTTTTGCAGGCAGTACTAATTATAAAAAGACTAGTGTTAAGTCTAGTTTTAGTGTGAAATAGGTGAGTAAATATTTATTTTACTCAATTTCTTTTTTTAAATAATCTAAATTTTTAATAACTTTTTTTATTTTTGTTGTTCGTTATGCAGTTGTATAACGAAGAAAAACATAACATAAAAAATAATATCAAAAGAAAAAAAAAATCATCAAAATAATACATAACTAACATATTCTCTTAATATTTTAGCCCTTAAAAAATATTATTAAATAACAAAACTAAAATCCCCCAACATTCACACAATAACCTACAAGCCTATTCACCAAACCAGTATATTTATTAATTTCCACACATACCAATAAGTAATAATACTGTTCCAACACTAAAATGCATAATATGATATTGAAATTCTATACTTACCCGATTCAAAACCCAACTTACTAATTCCATAACATTATAGCAATTTAACAATGAATCAAATTCATCAAAGAATAATCCCTTCCTTTTTAATATTTTTAAAAAACGTGAAATCTTTAATTTGTTCTAACTTTTTTTCAGACATAATATGAGCTGAAACAAATTCTTCTTTATCTAAAACAATTTTAAAAACTTCATCCGAAACTATAGGTTCAATGATATCCTTAAAATCAGATACGATTAAAATATCAATATCTGAATATTCAGTATCATCACCACGAGCAACAGACCCAAAAAGAATAATTTCTTTAATGTATTCTGATCTAATTACCTTTGCAAAATCATGTGCAATTTGAATTCGATTATTCATTAACAACACCCATAGTAAAATCCTACAATAATCATCATTTACAATTAAATTATTATAATTATTGAATAAATAGCATTATTACTTTTTTATGGGACTGAATATATGTTTTTCTTTTCTTTTAAAAATCTTTTATTTCTGAGACATTAACTCAAGTTTAAAATATTTTTTTCTTGACAATTGTTTATGAACCCCCAATATCACCTTATTAAAAAATTACCCCCCCCCCCAACATCTAAAAAAAATCACATCAAAAACAACTTTAAAACGCTGAAAAATAAAAATAAACAACCAAAACGCCCCCCCCCCCTTATGATTAAAGAAAAACAACAAACCACTAAAATAAAAAAAGAAACACTCCCATCCATACAAAACAAAACCAATAAATAAGAATCTAAAAACAATATAACAACCACAAACTTATTAATTACCAAAAATAAACAATTAAACATATTCAAAACAGATTTAACAATAATCTAAATAATTTGAATATTATGTAAAATAAAATTGAATAAAAAAAAGTGAATTATTATGAAGAGTAAAATGAAATACTTCATAGTACTAATAACACTACTCTTTCTAACAATAAGTGTTGCAAGTGCTAGTGACAACACAACAACACACACAAACACAGACACACTAGAACAAACAACACACACGGTAGAAAAAGTAGCAACAAGTACAGAAGCCAAAAAAATAGAAAAACAAAATAATAATCATAATAAAAGTCTTAAAACAGAAGGGCAAACAAAAGATTATTACGTTTCAGACACGAGTGGACTAGACACAAACACTGGTACACAAGAAAGTCCTTTCAAAACAATACAAACAGCAATAGACAAAACAGGCAGCGATGCCACATATAACATACACATTGCTGAAGGAACATACAAAGGACTAAAAAACACTAACCTAACAGTTAATGGTAACAACAAAATTAACTTTATAGGTGCAGGTATAAATAAAACAGTTATTGATGGTGAAGCAAAATACGATATTGATATAACTCAATTTCATTGGGATTCAAGTGATATATGGGCACCTTATGTGAATGATTCAGGTAACTGGTTCATGAACATCACAACAGGAAAAGGAAACATCAAAATATCAAATTTTACAGTTCAAAATGCTTGGGCTCCTGGAGTAGATGGTGGAGATAGTATAAGGAAATATCCAATAGCAAATATTGATAATTATGGAAACCTCACAATAGATAATATTTACTTCTATAGAAACCATGGTGGAGTTGGAAGTGCAGTAAGAAACAATGCAAATTCTACATTACTTGTAAACAATTCAGTATTTGAAGGATGTCGTAAAAGTAGCAGTACTGGAAACGACGGAATCATATACAACAAGGGAACATCAATAATCTTTAATTCATTATTCGATAGTAATTATGCAAGATGGGGAACCATACTTAATGATAACAATTTAACAGTTATAAATTGTACATTACAAAATGGTATAGGTTATGATGGTCAAAGTGCTTATTTGTATGGAACTGGAATAGCTGCTAATTCAGGAGAAGCAGATTATTACCTCCGATATAATGTAAATACATCTACACAAGTTTTTAACTGTACTTTTATTAACAATGATCAAAGTGATATTAATATCAAAAGCGGAAATTTAACTCTTGTTGGTAGTAAATTCATAAATTCTACAGGAGTACTCCTAACAGATTTAACTGATGGAGATTATTCTTTCAATATTACGGGTAACACCTTCCTTGATGCTAAACCTATAATTACTAATCTTGTGACATCAGAATCAATATCATGGAGGTCTATTGAATCAAAGGTTAAAAATCATAATATGTACATTTCAAATAATAAAATTCATAATTGTTTATCGTCTTTGAAGTTTAATAATGCAATAATTAGAGGTAATGAATTTGATATATGTATTAGCGGTTCTAATTTAACTGTTGAAAATAATTATATTGTTACAAACGATTCTTTTACCGTATACGCACGTGAGAATAGTACTGTAACTAATAACTATCTTGTTGCAAGGGATACCTTCGGTGATGCATCAGCAGGGAGTTCTACCAATGTAAGGGATAACTTACCCAAAGAACCTGAAAAACCGATATATATTAAATCAACTGTAAGAACCCCTAGAAGTGGTACACTTGATGATCCAACAACAATATTTGATGCATTAACAAAAGTAGAAGAAAACGGTACAATAATATTACTACAAGGAAGTTACTCCTATGGTACAATAAATATTAACCCTGACACTTTAAAATCAGATGTTAAAACATTTTCAATTACCGGATTTACTTTCAACCCTACAATGAACGGATTAAACAGAAATTGTGTATTTAATATTTCCGAAGGATATAATATTAATATTAACAATATTAATTTCATTAATGGAAAAGGAGTAAATGGTGGATTTATCAGTACAGCTTCTAACTTATCAGTTATTGATTGTACTTTTACAAACAGTATTGCCGATAAAGGTGGTGCAATTTACATAACTGGAACAGGAAACATAAATTTAATAAACAATAATTTCATCAATATCCAAAGTAGTGATGAAACATTATACTTAAACAATACTGGAAACAAAAATCTGAAAAATAACCAATACACAAATTGTAGTATAAAAACAAATACAATAAAAATCAACAGGGAAAACACGGAACAAATCAACGTAAACGACACATGCAACATACAAATAAACCAGATAACACTAACAAATCCAACATACTATGATTCAAACATATTAGAAAACATTAATTATCTAATATATGAAAACGATGTTAACACCAAAAGCACTACAGAAAATAAATACTCAATAAATACTGAAATACCTATAGAAGTAACGACAAAAATAAGACCTGAATTCCTGAATGAATATTCCAATGAAATAACAGTGGATGTAAGATATGACACTCCAAGAGCTATTACAATGAATACAAATGACATACTTGCATTAGGAAATGATGAGATAACAACAACACTAATAGATGAATTTGGACTACCAGTAACAGATGCAACAGTATCCTATTATATAAACAATGAATTAATTGCAACAGTAAACGTGGAAAATTCACAAGCAACATTTACCTTACCTAATAAAGCATTAGGTGAATACACACTAACTACAACATTCAATGACACAAATAATAAATACATTAACCAAACAAAAAACAACTTACTAGTTATTTCTGACAAAATATTTGTAAGTCCTACTGTAACCAGTGCAGACTTCGGAACAATGGATAAACCAACAACAATCACTAATGCATTAAACATAATAAAAAACGATAAAACAATCCTATTATTACCTGGAAAATACTTACTTGACAATCAAATAATTATTAACCAAACATCCACACCAAATGCTAACAAATTCATAATTAGTGGTGAAAATGCAATACTGGATGGACAAAACAAAGGATACATTCTCGATATAGCACAGGGATATGATATTTTAATAGAAAAAGTCACATTCACAAGAGGTAAAGGTAGTTATAGAGTATCTCCTACATCTCCAAATATAATAACAGTGAATGGTAAATTAACATTAAACCACACAACAATACAAAACATCAACTCAGTAGATGGATATGATATACAAAATTATGGAGAATTAGTTATTGATGAGAATAATACTTTCAAGAACATCCGCAGTAGTAGACTAATTGGTGGAAATGTAAAAATTAATAATAATAATATTTTCGAAAACATCAACTGTGTGTTAAGTATAATCTACTCAAATAATGGTTTCATAAACAATTCACAATTTATAAACTGTCACTTCAATGCTACTTCAAGTAATGGTTTAATTGAGGGAACAAATATTACAATATTAAACAATTCATTCATTGGTTGCAGTGCAACAAGTAAAGGAGCTGCAATAGGAATAATTAATAATGGTACTGTAATAAATAATACCTTTATTAATAACACTAGTCCAACCGAAACAATATATGTAATTAACCCTGATTTAGTAACTATCAAAAACAATACATACATTAATACAACAATTGGAATAAACATCCCAACAATAAGTTTAGAACCATACACAAGTCCAATAAAACTAGGAGATACATTAACAGTTAATGTAGGAGAAATAACCCTTAAAAATCCAACATTCTATGATTCAGACTTATTAGATAAAATGGAGATATACGGTTATATCAACGATGAAAAAGACATTCAAATAACAAAAAATACACCACAATACACAACCACATTAAAAGTAGCAGATGAAGTTACAATATACGTAAAAACAAGCGAATCCAACATAATATCCAATAAAATTGAATTAGACGTTCAAAATGGAGAACTACTAAATGTTCTAATAAAAACTGAACCAATCAATGCAATTAACGGAGAATCAACAAGTTTCAACATACAAGTAACAGACAAAGAAAACAATCCAGTAAGTGATGGAGGAATAGTAACACTATATGATGAAAACAATAATATAATCGCACAAAACACTACAAAAAATGGAATAACAACACTAAACACAAACATCTTAAAACACATTGGACAAAAAGATTTCAAAATAACTTACAACACAACAGCAACCTACAATAACAAAACAAGCACAGTATCAATTACAACAACTTCACGTGAAGTTTATGTAAGCCCAGACATATTCGAAGCTCAAGAAGGAACAATAGACAATCCAACAACAATAGAAGATGCAATAAGTAAAGTAGCAAACAATGGAGTAATATACTTATTACACGGTAGTGATGGAATTTACTATGCAATAAACCAAATAGACATAAATGATTTAACAACAAAAGCTTCAGTAAATACCTTCAACATTACATCATATACCGGTACTGTAACATTTGATGCTTCAAATGTACCACACCTATTTACTATTGCACAAGGATACGATATTACCTTAAATAATGTTTCAATAAAAAACAGCAAAAACACTGCCATATGTAACAATGGTACATTAACACTAAATGGAGAAGCAAAATATGAAAACAATATAGAACAAGGTGATAGAAATAATTACGGATTTATTAATAATCAAAATGCAACATTATACATTATTGGAAAAAATGAATTTATAAATAATCGAGGAACTACTGCAGTAATTTATTCTTATAAACCTAGTACAATTATCATAAATGGAGAAAATAAATTCATCAATAACACATCTCTAAATGCTGGTGGGGTAATATATCTTCAAAGCGGTGGAACATTAATAATAAATGGATGCAACATATTTGAAAATAATAAAATAGATAATAATGGACGAGCAGGTGGAACTGGAGGTGCAATTGCATTTACTGGCCAATCAGGAATAATGAATACAATTATCATAAATGGAAGCAATATTTTCGAAAACAATAGCGTTCATGGAAATAGTAGATGTTATGGTGGAGCATTAGGCATAAGAGCAAATTCAGTCGACATAAATGTATTAATAAATGGAAGCAATATTTTCAGCCAAAATAAAATAGATCCTGGTACCTACGACATAACAGGTGGTGCCATATACGCACTAATGAATAAAGGTAATTTAACAATAAACGGTACAAACATCTTCGATTCTAATAAAGCATATGGATATGGTGGAGCAATTTATTTCCAAGGATTAAATTTAAATATAACCGGAAACAATCAATTTATCAATAACGAAAATATTAACAAAACAACAATTCTAGACCCTATAACAAACAGGGGAATTATTACCATTATACCACAAGCCCAATCCGTAATTAACATTGACGGAACAATCTTCCAAAACAATACAGCAGACTTACAAGGACCAATAAACTTTGTAATAAGCAATCCTAATGTTAAAATAAACATTGAAAACAACACAATCAAAGAAAATAATGGAAACATAAGCATACTATACTTCACAGCCAATAACATTAACGGCTTAGAAGTAAACATTACCAACAATACATTCCAAGACAATACAGCAGAAGAAGAAACAATATACTTCACACAAGAATTTACAAGAAACATACAAGACAACAAATACATCAACACACCAATAGGAATACAAGAATTAACAATCTCATCAGAACTAGAAAACAAAGAAGTACAAGTAAAAGTAATGATTCCATTAAACATCACAGCAGGATTAGTAAACCCAACATTCTATGACGAAAATATACTAGACAAACTAAACTATGAAGTATACGTAAACAACCAAAACACTATTAACAAAACTACTAACAACTTTAATATTGAAGCCAAATACTTTGAAGAAACACAAGGAAAAGAAGAAATAAACATAAAATACTACAACCAAACATCAAACACAATAATCATCAACATAAAAAGAATAGCAAGTAACATTACAGTAACAAGTCCTTCAGAAAACACAGTAAACAAAACAACACCAATTACAATAATGTTATTCGATGAAGAAGGAAACCTAATCAGAAACACAACAATCAACATGACAATAAACAATAAAACAGAAGAAGTTACACTTGTAAATGGTGCAATAGTATATGATTTCACACCTGAAACAGTTGGTAACACTACAATTAAATTCACATTTGCAGGTAATGATACACTAAACCCAACAGAAACAGAAACCACAATAAATGTTGTAGCAGATAAAGATAAAATCATTGAAGATCTAAACAAAAACTTAACCGAAACAACAGAAAAACTAGAAAACACAACACAAAAAGCAGAAACACTAGAAAAACAATTAAAAGATGCAAACCAAACCATCAATAACCAAAAAACAACACTAGACAACCTTAACAAAACACTCACACAAACACAAAAAGACCTACAAAACGCAAACAAAAAAATAACAGAACAAAACCAGACAATAAACAACCTAGAAAAACAACTAACAGACGCAAACAACAAAATCAACAACCTCAACAAATCAAACAATGACTTAAACAACAAATTAAATGATGCCAACAAGAAAGTAGACAACCTAACAAACGCTAATAACAACCTCAACAAACAATTAGCAGATGCAAACAAGAAAATAGATACACTAACAAAACAGAACGCTGACCTAGAAAAACAGTTAGCAGACCTAAAACAAAAAGTTGATGCATTAACAAAAACCGTGGACACTCTCAACAAGACAGTAGCTGCACGTGACAATACTATCAAAGAACTAACCACAAAAGTAGCAACCAAAATAACTGTAAGTAAAATTAACACTACAACCTATGCAGGTAAAGTAACTGTTACTGGTAAAGTAACAGATAAGAATGGTAAAGCATTAAACAATATGCCTGTAAGTATTAAGATCAACACTGGCACAACCAAAGCAGTAACTAATGCAAATGGAGTATACACATACACCACAAGTGCATGGAGTGTTGGCACCAGTAATGTAACAGTATCCGCAATTGCTAATGATAAATACACTACTAGTAGTGCTAAGACTACCTTCAAAGTAAGTAAGGCTAAACCTGTGCTTAAACTTAACAGTATCAGTGCTGTTAAATATAAAGATAAAGTAACAGTTACTGGTTCACTCATGGACAACAATAACAAAGCAATAAGTGGAGCACAAATCACACTTAAAATTAACAGTAAATCAGTTACTGTTAAAACAGGTAAGGATGGATCATTCACCTACACCACCAGTGCAACAAGTATGGGAACCAACAATATAACCGCAACCTATAATGGTAACACCAAGTACAATAAAGTAACTGGTAAAACTACCTTCAAGGTTAATAAACAGAACCTTATATTAACTGTTGATAGAGTTGCAAGCGGTCTTAAATTCAAAGATCCATTAGTTGTTGGTGGAAGACTAGTAGATGGTAATGGTAAAGCAGTAGCTAATACTCAGGTAAGCTTAAAATTCAATGGTAAAACATACAAAGCAAAAACAGATAAAAACGGTTACTATAAAGTAACAACACGTGCAACAACTATGGATAAAAACAACTTAACAGTAACATACGCTGGTAACAAATATTATAATAAGGCAACTGCTAAGACAACATTTACTGTTGCTAAACAGGACATAGTTATAACATTCAATACTGTAAAATACAGTAATGGTAAAGTAACTATCAGTGGTACTTTCACAGACCGTAACAGACACGCACTAATGAACAGTCTTGCTCGTATAACATTGAACGGTAAACAGGGTACAGCAAAAACAGATAAAACAGGTACTTTCACTTACACTTCTAAAGCAAGTAAAGGTACTTATAAGGTAACTCTTGCTTATCCGGGTAATGCTCGTTATAATGCTTATAGTAAAACTAGTACTGTTAAAACAGCTTAAATAAGTAATATGATTGAAGTTAATAAGCATAACTTCAATTTCCACTTTCTATTTTTTTTTATGGGATTTAATTTTTGGGTATTTTCTTTTCTTTTTATAGTCTTTTAGGGGTCTAGATTATTCGTCC
The DNA here is from genome assembly GCF_034480035.2 of Methanosphaera sp. ISO3-F5. Classification (NCBI taxonomy): domain Archaea; kingdom Methanobacteriati; phylum Methanobacteriota; class Methanobacteria; order Methanobacteriales; family Methanobacteriaceae; genus Methanosphaera; species Methanosphaera sp. ISO3-F5. Next base: position 1,823,011 of record NZ_CP118753.2, on the reverse strand, counting down.
TTCAGAAAGCATTTGTAAGTCTGTTTTTGTTGTGTATCCTTGATTAATTATTAAGGATGCTAATAATACAGTTAGTAATGTTGTTTTTTTAACAGATTCTGTTGTATATTTGTGGAAATGTTTTAAATTTAGTCCTTCTTTAAGGAATTTAAAAAAGTCTTCGATATGGCTTCTTACATATTTAATTCTTTTTCTTTTGATTATGTTTTTACAAAATGAGTTTGCTAATTTTATGAATTTACTTTTATTTTCTTTATCTTTTTTGTTTTGTCTGAAATATTCTAATGGACAGGTTAATGCGTTGTTTAGTTTTTCTATGTTGAAATTGGATTTAGTGAGGATTAATGGTTGTATGTGGTATTTTTTTAAGCCTATTTCATAGTTTTCATAACTATAATATCCTCTATCAGCTAGTATTTTATCATTGTGATGTAATAAGTGGTGTTTTTTCATTTGTTCAAGTATTTCTGAGAATATTTGACTGTCATGGGGTGAACCTGGATGTATTATGAATAAAACAGGCATCATGGTATTGTAATCCAGTACAAAAGTTCCTTTAAAGCCTATATAGAAGCCAATACTTGTTCCATGACCCCATTTTGGATCTTTATTTTCAAGATTTTTCTTGGAAATCTTCTTACTATCAAAATTATAATCAACATCCAATGGAGTTGCATCAAGTAAATAAGTATGTGATTGAACTCTATTATTTCTATTAAGATATCTGAGTATCATATTGATAGTTTTTTCTATTGTTTGAGCAGAAAAACGTCCAATAAGTTCTGTAACCTGAGAAACTGATAACACAGTTTTAACATTAAAAAAAGATCTAACTTCAGGTTTCCTATTTATCTCATCAATGATATATGAAACCTTTAAATTAAAAAATTGACTAATAAAAATAACTTTTAAAGTAAAATTAAACTTATTCAATGGTTTTATACCATTTGAAGCTATTATTTGTTGGATTCTTCTAGAATCAATAATATTAAATATTTCTTCTAACAAACTAGTATATGGGTTGGAATTATCGAAATTTAAACCTAATAACATTTAACTCACTATTAATATGTTTATTAAAGGTTTTATTTAAATATTTCGATAATAAAAACCTTTCATAAAAATCCAAGTAAAAATCAAATGTATTATTTTTAACCAAGATTAATTAAATGTTTAATACTAAAAAATCAGCGTTTTTAGGTCGTAAAAAAATATTAATTTTCTAGACCCCTATAGTCTTTTATTTCTTGGGATTTTATTATTGTTTAAAATATTTTTTTTCTTGATAATTGTTTATAATGTTTAATATGGTCCGAGTAGTATCCAATAAATGGATTAAATGAAGTTAATTGTAATTATTTGTATTGTCATCATCATTAACACTATTTATTGTTAAAATCGGAGTCAAAAGAATTATATTTCAGTAATGTCTAGTTTGTTCGTAATGTATATGGCAAAAAATCAGCGAAAATATGCAGAACAATTATATTTAGTAATGCTTTCCATATTTTTCATCTACTTCTAATGGATTATGATGATAAATTTGAACCGTGTCTATTATGATTTCATAGAAATCATGCACATTTTTTGTATCGATTCTTGAGTTAAGATAAGTAATTGTTTCAGATAACATGAAAATGGGGAGGTATTTTTATCTTCTTTATCCACTTGTGGAAATAATTCTTTTGTTCGTTTATGCTTTTTGGTATCTTTTTCATTCATTAATGCAATATAATAAGTACTATCAATTATAAATCATGTTATATTTTTTTTTCCTTCTGATATTTTCTTTTTTATGTTAACACTATCTTTTCCATCATCTTTAACTATGGCAATGATTTCAGATAGGGATCTTTTTTTTCTAAATGAAACTTCAGCAATCTGTTTTTCCTTGTTGAGTTTCCATTGAATTATACAATCATTATCCACATTTAACGCTTTTTTAATAGCTTCTGGTACTACAGTCTGTGAACCACGATATAATTTTGTTTCGATCATTAATTATCCTCCTTATGTTTAATATATTATAGCAAGTGGTATAGATATGTTGTTGATAAAATAATAATTATTGATAAATCAAGATTATCATATAGAAATGGTGTTTAGGTGCTTAAAATCTTTGGTCAATTGGAGAGGGACACAGATAATTATAACACTACATAGCATCAATAAGATTTATGTAAGAATTAGTATGTTTTTATATGTGGAATGTGATTCATCATTATAGGATAATGTTTTCTGAGGAGTTTTTTTTCTCATCCTTTACTTATTAGTGTGATGATTTGTATATGAATGGTTTTCATGTGTAAGTATTGTTTATTTTGTTGAAATATGAGTTTATGGTTGAATATGAATGTTTTATGAAAAATATTTTATTATTTTTTTTTGTATGTGAGTTTTTGTGGATTATTTTTTCGTAATATTATAGTATAGCGAAGAAGAAAAATTTTAAAATAATAATATAGTAAAGAGATTAATCCCACTTTTTATAAATATGCTTCCGAAGACCAATATCAATTAGTTCTACAAATCCTGCATTATCTGAGATATAATAAATAACACGATAATCACCAATTCTAGTTTTTTTACATTTTGGACATTTTCGACTTCTAAAAGATTTTTCCGCACATAAATATGGATTTTCAGATAATTTTAATATTTTTTTCTCTATTCGTTCAATTAATTCCACATCATCAGAATGTTTATCAAAAAATTTTTCCACAGTCTTATCTAATAAAAACTCTATAACTCATATTATCATTCGTATTTTTTTCTTAAATCCTCAAGATCAACTTCGACAGTTCCTTCATAATTTCCATTTTCAAATTGTCTAATTCTTTCATTATAATATGCAGCCTGTTCATCTGTAAAATCATCCAAATATTCTTCTTCGTATGCTGATATTAGTCTTCCAATGATATCATTATATGTTTCAGATTTTAAACCCAAATGGGAAAGTTTAGTATGAATTTCTTCTGATACTCGTATTGTTTTCATAACCATTGAAAACCACTCCCGTATATTAATATTAATTAGTTAAACATAGATATAATTATTATATATATTATATTTAATCAAAATTTTATACTAGAAACATCAATCTCATTAGACATCAACATTGGTAGTAATGTGTCTCGGAGTTTTTGTATGAAACATTATTTATTGTTAAATCCCATATTGAAAAATATAAGAAAATTGAATTGGAATTATTAAGGGAGGAATTATTGAAATGATGATTACATTAATCAAAAGACTGAAAGGTACTGATGTCATTAAAGATTTAACTCAAAAATATGGTTCTAAAAAGGAATTGGAACGTTTATTTAATCAAACAAGTAATATGGAAATGTTAATTGATTTAGAAAATTGGAATTTTTTCTTAGAAAATCCTAATGAAACTATTGAAAAAGGAGAAGCTTTAGTAACTAATAAAATTAATTTATCATAACTAGATTTCGAAGTTCTATCTGCAATTAAATACAATGAAATAACTTCCATTAGGGATTTAGCCGATAAAATGCATAAAGATGTTAAAACTATTCAACCCAAAGTTCATAAATTATATGAAAACGGTTTTATCCAATTAATCGATGGAAATAAAAATAGTAAAATTCCCATTTTAAATTATGATGAAATTAAATTAGAAATATGATATTTTTTTCATCAATCTTATTTTTAATTTTATCTTTGCTAAATTTAGATAGCCTATGACATAATATTAGATTATTACTTTTGAAAAAAAGGTTAATTATTTTAGAATAATACGTTTTTCTATTTAAAATAATTTATGCCAAGTCTCATTGGAAATGATAAATTATAATATTGGTAGAGGAATAGAGTTATTATTATAATGATTGATGGAATGGTGGGAATTATATGATTGATAGTAAGTATCAGTATTTGAAGACTATTACGAAGCAGTTGTATAATATGCGGACGAAGGATATTGGTAAGGAAGTTGATGGTACTACGCCTCCTTCTGTTTTTATTGGAAGTTATAATTATCCTAAAGTGTTTGCTGGTCCTCTTCTTGCTCCTAGTTTTGATGATTCTGCCATCATGGATAGGCCGGAGGAATGGATTGCTAGTAATGCTTCACAACAGGATATTATTGGTTACCGTTTGAATCTTGTGCGTGGTAAGCAGACTATTGGTATCAAGGATTTGGAGAATAATTATATTGAGAAGTTGCAGGAGATTTCTATGGCTTCCAAGTCTATTGCCAGTGAAGCTGAGTTTAATAAGAAGCCTGTTGGTATGACGTTCAGTGCTGAGAATGCTCCTCATGGTCCTAGTGCTGAGTTGAAGAAGTTTGATATTGATAATGTCAGGTGGGATCATCAGTTAGAGAAAACTTATTATGATACTGATCTTAGGGCTGCTGATGCTGTGGAGATACTGCATGATAAGAATGTTCCTTTTTCTCAGATTCAGAAGGCTTTTAGTGTTGGTACTATGGGTGAGAAGAAGAATAGGAAGCTTGTTCCTACCAGGTGGAGTATTACTGCTGTGGATAGTACTATTGCGGATAGGCTTCTTGGTAATGTTCGTCATTATGATATTCTTGATATTTTCAGGGTTTATGAGTTTGAGAGTTTGAATAATTATTATGCTATTTTGGAGATGCCTACGCAGTGGCAGTATGAGTGGATGGAGGCTTTTCTTGATGTTAAGGGGAAGGGTAGTATGATTTTCACTGATTGTGAGCATAATAAGGGTAAGAAGGAGTATAGTCGTGTTGGTGGTTGTTATTATACTGCTAAGATGGCTATTTTGGAACAGTTAGAGGCTGATAAGTTGCAGGCTGGTTGTATTGTGTTCCGTGAGGCTAATGAGGATTATATTCCTTTGGGTGTGTTTAATGTGCGTGAGAATATTCGTCATGCTATGAAGGAGAAGCCTCGTGAGTTTGAAACTATGAGGCAGTCACTTGATTATATTGAGGGTAAGCTTAAGTTAAGTGTTGATGATTTTAGGCGTGCCAGTCAGTTGCTTGATGAGGTGTTGAAGGAGAGACAAACTACTCTTGATGCATATTTTTCCTAGGGAGTTGGTAGATTGTTGGAGTTTAAGAAGATTAGTTGTGATACATTAGGTGTTATGAGGGATGCATTGTGTTCTGGTGATGATTATTATATGATTGCTAGGGAGAGGATTGGTGATTTGATTGCTTCGTCTGATGTTCATATCTTGAATAGTGCTAATAGTTGTCTTTTGTGTGTTGCAGAGGCCGTGGGTGGTCCTGTTCTTGTTTGTGATATGGGTGGTTGGAATGGTTTTATCAGGTCTTGTGAATTATTTGATAAAAAAGTAGAATATCTTGAAACTGATTATGGTCTGATAAATATTGAAGTACTAGGCAATTATCTTGAAGAACATGACATTAAATCATTGTATATTACAAGCCTTGCAGGTTATACTGCACAACAGCCACTGGAGAAGATACAGGAGTTATGTGATGTACATGATGTGGTGCTTATCATTGATGTTTCTGGGACACTTGGAGATGAAAAAAACCGTGAACTCGGAGACATACAAGTAGCATCCACTGGAAGCCCCAAAATAGTTAACATAAAAAACGGGGGATTCATATGCAACATAACAGATAAAATAGAGTTTAATAAACATTTGCTTAAAAGCCTGAAAGCAGATAATGTTACCTGTGCTGGAATAGCCAATGAAATAAGAAAAGCACCCGAAATACTTGAAAAAAGCATACAAGTAAACAGGCAAGTAAAAAAAACACTACTAGAAAATGAAATACCAGTCATACACCCAGAATACAATGGCTTGAATACTATAATTCCTGTAAGTAGTAAAAAACGGGCAAAAACATTGGCATATAATATGAGAAAACGGTTAAATATGGATGGAAATATTATAACAACCGGGCCCAACTATAATCGGATAAAAAAGGCAAGTATCAACATTGAAGTGAAAAATTTAAACATGGACCCGGTCACAGCATCTGATATTAACTGCCTGTGTGAGATTATCATTGATGAATTAAAAGAATAACCACCCCCTAAAACATTATTTAATTATTTTGTATCCTTTTCTTTTATTATCCCTTCTTCTTGAATCATACAATATTAATGAATGAACATTAGGATTTGATATTAACACTTTCCAGACTTTATATGTTGTTTCTATGAAGTCCCTGTTTAATTCCAGATTATCACGTATTATTGGACATTCATAGGGAAATTCATTTTCATCCAGTATAAGATGAAACTTCCCATCCCCTGTTATATGTGGTACTAGGGGAAATGTTCTGCATTGGATTGGGCGCAGCTTCCTATCACAGTGTGGTGGATTATTACATTCTACTATAAATACATCATCCTTCCATGAACGAGGATAATCTAATTCTCTTGGATCTATATAATATACTTCAAAGTATTCACTGTCATCATACATAAGTTCTTCACCTGGAAGCAGGTACAATACTAAATCCTTGTTGGGACAGTCATCTTCATCGTAGAGACAACATACTTCCCCACATAACTTGCCACAATCATAGTCCAGGGGTGATACTTTATCAAGGACATCGTATAGTTTTTGTATGCTTTTTTTCATTTCTTCTGGCGTTATCTGCATTTTTTCCCTTCTTTGATTTTTTTCTTTGTTTTATTTTTCTGTAGATTATCAGTATTATATATGTCAGGTTTAGCAGTGCCAGAATGTGTGGGTATTTTAACACCATTTTCAGTAAAATCGCATTCCTCTCACCCCATCGCTTTAATTTTAAGTTAAATCTTGATAAAAAATCCTTTTATAGTTTTATAACATTTTTTTTCACATGCTTTGGAGCAAAATCTTCAAATATTCTTTCTATGATATTGCTTGTGCTTTCGATTTTTTGCATTTTCAAGGAAATATGTTAAGTTTTTAAAATACGGTGCTGATTTTTCATTAATTATGTATTGAATCACTTCGGGAAAGTCATTTATTTTATTTTTCAAGTTTTCTACGATTTTTACTACTTCTGTTTGAGTTTTTACATCATATATTTCATATAATTCTGGTAAAAACTTTTTATATTCTTTTATTTTTTTCCTCGGGTAGATTGTTATCTTTAACATATTTTCTGATAATTCTATTGTTATTTTGTTTAAAATGGAATTTACAAAATTGATGTTTAAATCCTAAAGCATTGATGGGAGACATATATTCGAGTTTTAAGTCTGTTGATGGCTTTTCGTTCTTGATTTGATGTGGCTTCTTTGAGAAATTTTAGTACTTCTTCTTCTGTTTCATCTTCAACAACTTTATAAGCTACAATAGTATCATAAGATACATCCACTAAGACTAACAAAACACGTATTTGTCACTGATTTCTTTTATTTTTATTCATAAAGCATCAGATGCATAATATCCTGAATATTCTTTAATATTTGGATTAAAATGAATATGATAATCGACTAAGATGTCTTGAATTTCTTGATGGGATATCTTAATTTCATGTACTTTTGTAGATATTAAATACATTGATTTTTTCCAGTTCTTTTTCTCAGATTATTATGCTGAAATAGTTTATATGAAGATAAACAACCTGTATGTGCAGAATGTGGTTGTAAAATGGATAATAATGGTCACGGGTGTTTAAACTTAATAATTAGAATGTATTCGTAAAGAACAATATATTTGTTCTAAATGTGGTAAAACACGAGTAACTTCATTAGAACTTTTTATCAAGGAATAATCTAATTATTCATTGGACATATGTGAAAAATGTTTGAATTATGAATACATTAGTTATTTATCCTATGAAAAGAAGGCTGAAATGATACGTTTTAAAAATAGTGTAGAAATGTCACGGCAAACAGCATACTATTTCGAATCAATATATGGTGACGATTTTTTTAACAGACGAGAAGAACAATGGGCTATGTTTTTAAAAGAGAAGTACTTTGTGTACTCATGATATATTAAATTTAGATTTCATGCAAGTTAATAATTAGCAAGTTATAGATAGTCATCTTTTCCTTTTACTTTGTTAAATTGAAACTCTTTGATTTTAGATACTCCTTCATAGCAATCTTTATCAAATGTAATAAAATCTAAATGAATATTATTCCTTAAATTAAAGTCATGAGCATCAAGAACAATTTCATCATCAGGGGAATGAACATTCAAAGACTTTAATTTATTTTTCAAATCAAGATATTTTTCAGTTCGTTTTTCTGTTAAAAAAGTATTTTTTTCCCATTCTTCTTTTCTGCAATAAAGTAAATGTTTCAAGTCTTTTAAACAATTGTTTATTGCTTGAACAAAAGAAGTGTATGTTGGAAATCTTTCATTAACATAATTATACCAAAATTTGTCTAAAGAACTTAAAATTTGTTCACGTTTTTTACTTCTAGAATAATTTCTAAAAACGTATTTTTTTAATTCATTGAATGAATAATTATGGAAATTTTCAGGTTTTAAATAATTAACTAAGTCTTTATAAAACTTAACTAAAATTTTCCTTTTATTTTCAAATACTTGTTTACATTCATTTTTAACCATTTTTGACCAAAAAATACGTTCGTATTCTTTAAAAACTGACATTGATTTATTATTCAGAGGATCAATAGAGAACATATATGCAATAGAAACATTAGTGTCTACAAATGATTTCATAAACATATCTCCTGTTATTATTCTATTAATGAATTGGATATTTCTAACAATACTTCTTCATTGTAGTTTTCAGTAGGTTCATATATTTTAGTATAAAATAATTGTTCTGTATTAATTAATTCAGAAGAAAATTCTTCATATTTTTGTTTGTATTCTTCATCGGAAGCATCTTTTTTAAATTGAACAAGATTATAGAAAGACTTTAATAAACTTCTAATGATTGAAATTTGATTTAATAAGTTATTATCTAAAATATAGAATGCCATGTCTTTAATAGATGAGAAATCATAATATTCTTCTTCAAAAAAATTAAGTTGGGATAAAATATTTTCTGTGTTAACAAATGAATCTTTTATATTTTCAATTAACTCATCTAAGGAAGGTTTATTATCTTGTGCAATGATATTTTCAACATTTGAATAAATTATTTCTTTCAATTCTTTAATAGCATTAATAAATGAATCATAAATATTGCCTGATTTAGAAAGATAATGATTAGTTATTATATAAACATTTTCATTAGAATACATAAACTTCAACATCCTCATTTTAGTTAATTTTAAAATTATCAATAACTTTTTTTATTTTTTCAAAATTTTCATCAGATGTAACATCCACAATAGTGTTATGCAGTAATGTATCTTCAATAGTGCTATTAGATAATGAAATAATTTCTACTTTGGCATCATCATTTTTAGGATCTCTTATTTTGTCTCTAACTGTAATTTGTAATGTAATCACATCAACATCTTTATCTTTAAACTCATTTCTAAGTTTATCAAGAAATTTTTCACTTATAAAATCATTAATATTTAATCCATAAGCTTTAGATTGAAGTGTACTCCATTTCATTTGCATTACCTCTTATTGAGAAAATTTATATCGATAGGTAGTTATGTAATTTAAATTATATAAATTATGGTGGTGGTGCAAGGGTGTTGTCAAGAGTGGGTATTTTCACGCCATTTCAGTAAAATCGCATTCCTCTCATCCCATCGCTTTAATTTTAAATTAAAACTTGATAAAAAATCCTTTTATGGTTTTATAACATTTTTTTCACATGCTTTGGAGCAAGATCTTCAAATATTCTTTCTATGATATTGCTTGTGCTTTCGATTTTTGCATTTTCAAGGAAATATGTTAAGTTTTTAAAATACGGTGCTAATTTTTCATTAATTATGTATTGAATAACTTCGGGAAAGTCATTTATTTTATTTTTCAAGTTTTCTACGATTTTTGCTACTTCTGTTTGAGTTTCTACTTCATATATTTCATATAATTCTGGTAAAAACTTTTTATATTCTTTTATTTTTTTCCTCGGGTAGATTGTTATCTTTAACATATTTTCTAATAATTTTATTGTTATTTTGTTTAAAATGGAATTTACAAAATTGATGTTTAAATCCTAAAGCATTGATGGGAGACATGTATTCGGGTTTTAAGTCTGTTGTATTGGCTTTTCGATCTTGTAATAGACACATTCGACAACAACCTTTTTTCAATGATCAAATACATTATAAACACGTGGATAAACCTGTCAAACATGGAAAAAGACATAATAATTGAATTATTAGAACAACCATTACAAAGAAAAGAATTAGCAGAAAAACTGGAAGTTGAATCAGGAACATTAAGTAAATACTTTAAAAATCTAATACAATTAGAATTAATCTCAAACAATAATGGAGTTTATTCCGTAAAAGAAGATCTGCTTAAAAGATGGTTAAAAATTGAATATGAAAATAATGAAGTATACCCATATAGATTCTAAAAATATAAGGAAATAGTGGAATTAACCACTAATTAATTTTTAAGAGCAAGTAATGCTATTTTCTCATTAATACTACATGTAATGTCCACATCACTGTTTATACCATATGTTTCTCGTATTTTTTCTGAGTTGTATTGTTCTAGAAGTTCATCGTTTCTTGTTCCCAATAGTTCTTCTGTTTTCTGTATTTGTTCACTTGTCGTGTCAATATATACTACTGTAATGTTTCCTTGTTTTTGTATTCCCAGCATTTTAAGTGCTTGACTTATCTGTTTTTGTGCTGATAATCTGACACATATTTCCAGTCCCCTGTCCTTGGCAAAGTTTTGTTGTTCACTGAATGCCTTGAATGCTTGTGCTATTGCCTGGTTTAAGTGTTTCTGTCCACATATATTATCAGTATGGAGTAACTGTATTATTGAATCTTTTTGTGTTGCTGTTATTTTATCTATTTTTTTTAGTAGAAATGGTATGTCTTCTACTGTTACGTTTTCATAGGTGTGTACTGTAATGTTATGTTCTTGTAGTAATTTTTTTTGTAGGTCTTGTGTCACTTTGTTTACCTTCTTTTTTTGTCTGTTAGTATCTTGTTTACTCCTTTCAGGTATGCTTCTACACTTGCCATTATAATGTCGGGTTCTGTGCTCCGGGAGGTTATTATTTTGTCCTCGTGTTTAAGTTTTACCAGTACATCAATTAGTGCGTCTGTTCCACCTGTTATTGCATCTACATGGTATTCTTCGAGGGTTATGTCTGCTGTGTCTTCTATGCTTTTTCTTATGGCTTCTATTGCTGCATCTACTGGTCCTACTCCTACTCCTGCTTCTATTTTTTCCCTGTTGTTTATGTTTACTTTTACTGATGCTGTTGGCGTTACTTTGTTTCCTGATACTGTTGTGTATTCTTCGAGTACTAGTGAGTCTTCTGGGTTTATGCTTAGTATGTCATCTGTTATTGCCTGTAGGTCTACATCGGTTACTGTTTTTCCCATGTCTGATAGTTTTTTGACTCTTTCGAATATTCTGTTTAGTTCTTCGTCTGTTACTGTTGTGTTTGTTTCCTTGATTTTCTCGCTTATCACGTGTTTTCCAACGTGTTTTCCTAGGACGAATCTTCTGCGGTGTCCTACTACTTCGGGCTTGATTGGTTCGTATGTGTCTGAGTTTTTAAGTATTCCGTCGGCGTGTATTCCTGATTCGTGTGCGAATGCGTTTGCTCCTACTATTGCCTTGTTTGTTTGTAGTGTTACTCCTGATATTCTTTCTACTAGTTGTGATGTTTCATAGAATAGTTGTGTGTTGATGTGTGTTTTGGTGTTGTATAATGATTCTATTGCCATTATTAGTTCTTCACAGGATGCGTTTCCTGCTCTTTCTCCTAGTCCGTTTATTGTTACGTGTGCTTGTGTTGCTCCGGCCCGTAGTGCTGCTAGTGTGTTTGCTACTGCTAGTCCGAAGTCGTTGTGGCAGTGTACGCTTAGTGGCATGTTTAGTGTTGCTAGTTCCTTGTAGAATTCGTATGATTTTTCGGGTGTTAGTAGTCCTATTGTGTCGCATGCACAGATTCTGTCTGCTCCTGCTGTTATGCATTTGTTGTATAATTGTTTTAGGTCGTCTGTGCTTGTTCTTGTTGCGTCCTCGGTTGATAGTTCAACGATTAGTCCGTGACTTTTTGCGTATTCTGTTGCGTTCACGGCCATTTCTTCTACTTGTTCCCTGGTTTTTCTTAGTTTTTGTTCTATGTGCAGGTCGCTTGATGGTATTACTAGGTGTATGCTGTCTACGTCACAGTCTATTGCCGTGTCTATGTCTATTTTTACTGGTCTTGCGAAGCTGCATATTTCGGCGTTTAGGTTGTTTTCTGTGATTGTTTTTATGCTTTTTTGTTCGTCCTTTGATGTTATTGCTGATCCTGCTTCTATGACATCTACTCCTAGTTCGTCGAGTTTTAGTGCTATTTTGAGTTTTTCATCGGATGTTATTAGTACTCCTGGTGTTTGTTCTCCATCTCGTAGTGTGGTGTCTAATATTCTTAGTTTTTCAAACATTTCTTTTTCACCTATTTCTTGGTTAGTACGGTTATTATTCTTGTCAGGCTTTTATGCATCCTTATTGAGTGTTGTTCTTTTATGGTTAGGGGAGTGTTTTCTACTACTTCTTGCATGTTTATGTAGTGTGGGCTTGCCATGCAGATGTATCCGTCTTGTTTAAGATGTTTTTCTATTGCATTTAATGCTTCTGTGTAAAGTTTTTTTGTGTCTTCTCCACCTAGCGTTGTTGATATTCCGTATGGTGGGTCCATTGCCACCGCATCTACTGTTTCTTCTATTTCTAGTTTTCTTACGTCTTCCCAGTATACTTTGTAGTTTTTGAATCCTTCATGGGCGAGGTTTAGTTTTGTTCCTTCGTACATGCATCGTTCGAGGTCGGATGCTATTAGTGTTGTGTTCAGGTCTCCTGCTTCTATGAGTATTCCTCCGGTTCCACAGAATGGGTCGAGTACTGTGTCGCCTTTTCTTGTGTGTGCGAGGTTTACCATGCATAATGCTAGTTTTGGGCTCATTGATCCTGGGTGGAAGTATGGTCTTTTGTGTGGTTTGTTGTCGAAGAAGTGTTTCTTGTCTTGTTGTATTAGTAGTTCGGTTATTATTATTTTATTGTATCCTATTACTTTTTCTTCCTTGTATTGGTTGGTTTTTGTTTTTGGGTTTGTGTATACTAGTTTTATTGTGTGCACGGCGTTGTCGAGTGATACGGGCATTTGGCATTTGTCTTGTATGTATCCTCCGATGCTTCGTTCTATTTTGTCCTTGTCTACTTCTCCGTTTCCCATCCGTTTTACTCTAACTTTGAATGAGTCTTTAATTATCTTGTCCCAGGGGATGTTTTCTATTGTTTCAGTTAGTTTTTCTGGTGTTGTTTTGTCTATTGTTGTTAGTATTTCGTGTGTGTATCCTAGGTGTGCTCCTAGTTCTGTTATTTTTTGTTTGTCTGCATCTACGTCTAGTTCTATTACTCCTGGGTATTCGTTTTGTATTTCATATGGTATTTCTAGTGTTTCTAGTCTGGCTAGTAGTTCTGCTCGAGGTAGTGTTTCGTTTTCTTGGGATAATATTACAGTGATTTCCATATGTTTTTAAGCCTCCTTACTCCTATTTTTGGTACTAATTTAAATATTACTCCTCTTTTTACTAATTCTTTTAGTAGTGGTGTTTGGTTGTCCATGTCTCCATGTTCTGATATTATTTGGTCCACGTTGTGTTTTTTTAGTTGTTGGAACATGTAATTGAAGTCGTCCTCTGTCATTTCTTTTATTATGTTTTGTACGTTTTGTTGTGCTTTGAATTCTGAGTTGTATCGTTTATGGTATTCTTTTTCATAATTTTCGAGGTATTTGTTGTTTTCTTCTTCGAGCATTTTGTTGGTGTTTTTAGTGGCTATTTCTGCACAGTTGAATCCGGAGATTAGTCCTCCACCTGTTGTTGGCTTGACTTGTCCTGCTGCGTCGCCTAGTAGTATTGTGTTGTTTTGTGTTATTTTCTTGTTTGGGTTGAATCGTGGTATCATTCCATTGTGTTTTTCTATTATTTCATCTGTTGTTTTGAGTTTGTTTTTTAGTATTTGTTCTGCTTCGTTGTATGATCCGTCGGTGAATAGTCCTACTCTTTTTGTGTAGGGTGAGGTTGGTATTTCCCATAGAAATCCGGGCAGTAATGGTTGTTTTATGCTTAGGTTAACATAGTCCGTGTCCTGATTTTCTGTTTTTACTGTGTATTGTAGTCCTAGGAATTGTTCTTCTTTGATGTGTGGGTTCATTTTCTTGGATGTTTGTGATGTTGGCCCATTTGATACTGCTATTAGTCTTGAGGTGTATTTTCTTTGTTGTGTTTTTATTGTTGTGTTTTCTATGTCCGCATCCATTACTCTTTCTCCGAGGTGTGGTGTTACTCCCTGGTTTATGGCTCTTTCGAAGAGGTGTTTGTCATACATTACCCTGTCTAGTACGTAGGCTACTGTTTTGTCTTTTTCTACTGTGATTTGTGTGTTGTCTGGTGAGTATAGGTTTGCTCCTCTTATTTTGTTGTCTATGTATTCTTTGGGTAGGTTTTTTGTTTCGCAGATGTTTGTTGATACTAGGCCTGCACATTGTAATGGTTGTCCTATCCTGTTTTTCATATCAAATAGTGCTACATCGTAGCCCTTTTTTGCCATTTTGTAGGCGTATGTTGAACCTATGGGTCCGGCTCCAACTACAATTATATCGTAATCTGTCATTTAAATCCCACTATTTTTTATGTTTTCTGAACATTTCGTCGTGTTTTCTAAATACTTCTTCCTTGTTTATTTTTTGTGTTGAATATTTTTCCCTGTTTTCATACATTTGTTTTCTTGTTTGTTTGTCTGGTATGATTACTTCGTCGTCTTCGTCATGTTTTAGGTAATGATGCTTTTCCTTGTTGTCATGGTCTGGTTGTATGTATTGGTAGTTTTCTTGTGTGTTTTGGTTGTTGTAGTTGTTTTGTTGATTTTGTTGTTGGTTATTGTATTGTGGATTTTGTTGTTGGTTTGGGTATGGTCCGGGCATTTGCTGGTTATTGTATTGTCCGTTCATTTGCTGGTTATTGTAGGGAATGTTTGCTTGCTGATTTGGGTATGGGCCATTGTAGTATGTTTGATTGTTTGGGTAAACGTTTTGATTAGTAAAAGAATTCTTATTCACGTTTGTTACTATTATTTCTTCGACCTTTTTGGGTGCAGGTATGTCGTCAAGAATGGTATCAGACATTTCATTTGCACCGTATATTATGATATCGCCCACGTTTATTATTCTTTCGAGAATGGATTGTCTTATTTCGATGTCCTGTATTTTGTTGTAGGATATGATTAGTTTTTCTTTATGAATAAATCCTCTTTCAATTATTATCCGTGCATCCGTTAGAATATAGTTTGTATAGTTCCAGTCGAGAACATCCAGGGCCAGTTTAATGATAACTACGACAATTAAGAGTATGAGAATTAATTCTGCATAAAACATTGCATTATCTATAGATATGCGAAATGTGTTAATTAATTGATTGTTTACTGAGTAGACCAGTGTCATTATAGGTGCAAACATTAAAACCAATAATAGTAACACTACTATTTTTAATATGAAGTTTTCAGAGTATAACCAGAAATTTGGTTTGGTGTCAAGTAACACTTTTTCTGAGGATATTCCCTGAAAATTGTCCCGATTAATGTTAATTTTATGCGTGTTCTGGTTTGGTTTAGGCATCATAACATAATATCTCCTACTAATCTAAATATGTTAAATATATTTGTAACTTATAAATAATATAATTATATTTAATAGAACTATTAGACGGGAATATAAGGGGGTGAGGAACATATGAGAAATAAGATATATCAAAAAGAAATAAGCATTGGCTCAACACACATCATGCTAAAAACGGACACACAACACGATATCGAAAACATAATACTGCAACAAAGACAAATAATACAGGACACAATAAACAAAAACCCCAAATTCACAGGATACAAGCCAACAGAAATAATTAAAAACCACAGAATACTGGAATTAATGACACAAGCAGGACAAATAGCAGAAACAGGACCAATGGCCGCAGTAGCGGGGAGCATCAGCCAAGTATGTCTGGAAGAATTAATGAAACATGGCACCAAATTCACAATAATAGAAAATGGTGGAGACATAGCATTAAAAACAGACAAGAAAATAACATTAGGAGTCTACGCAGGAGAAAGCATATTCACAAACAACATAGGATTAAAACTAGACAAATATAAACAAGGATATGGCATATGCACCTCTTCAGGGACAGTAGGACCCTCCGAGAGCTTCGGAAAAACAGATGCCACGATAGTATTCAGCAAATATGCAAGCATATCCGACAGCCTGGCAACACAAATAGCAAATTATGGACGAGGAGAAACTGACGAAGAAATAGTGGAAAACTCACTGGAAAAGGCAGAAGAATATGAGGAATATTATGATGGAGTAATCGTCATAAAAGGAGAATACCTTGCCAAGATTGGTAAAATTCCACAAATAGTTAACATAGAAGAATGATTAGAAAAAACATGAACACGGGATAATACTATATAAAGAATATATATTTAAAAAACATAGTATTAAATAACAAGCAACAAGTTAACAATAGGTGAAAAAAGATGGAAGAAAAATTTTGTCAATCATGTGCTATGCCATTAACAGATGACATTCGTGGCACCAACAAAGATGGAAGCATTAGCGAAGATTACTGTAAATTCTGTTACAAAAATGGTGAATTCCAGGAAGATTTCACTATGGAAGAAATGATAGAATTTTGCATCCCTTTAACCGTGGCAAACTCTGACATGGATGAACAATCAGTGACTATAATGCTAAACAAGGTAATACCACAACTAAAAAGATGGAAAAAAGAATAATTCCCCCCCCCATTCTATATTTTTAATATTTTCAGACTATTTTTTTTAGAATTATATTTACTTAAAGAATGAGCCCAGAATAATTATCACTATAATTATAATCGCCGATACTATTATACTATTTAATGTTCTCTTATCCATAACATATCACATTTTTATAAGTTTTCAAGGCATACTTCCTGGAGCACCTGTGCATCAGGATTGTTAGGATACATTACAAGCACCTTCGTGAAACATTCAATGGCACTTTCAAAATCATCCAACTCCATATATGCAACTCCCTTGTTATTAAGTATTATTGGATTGGAATCATCAATCTTCAATGCATTATCATAACATTCTATTGCTTCAGCATAACGTTCCAAGCCAAGCAGAGTATTTGCCTTACTTGCCCAAGTATTAGAATCCTTTTTATCATCCAAACACAATTCTAATGATTTATCATATGATTTAAGTGCTTCTTCACTTTTGCCCAACATGTTAAGGATTGTTCCACGTTCATTCCAAACGTCAGGATCAGTATCATCAATCTTCAACACATAATCAAAGAATTTAAGAGCTTTCTCAAAGTCGTTAAGCATTTCATAGATAAGTCCACGCCAATAAAGTATTGTTGTATTCCTTGAATTAATTTTAAGAGCTTCAGTACTCATCTTAAGCGCCTTTTCTGGGTCTCCCTTGTTAAGATAAGCTATTGCCATGTTATTATACAGGTACTCATTATCCGGTTCTATCTTTATAGCCTTCCTATAATTCTTTATAGCATCCCCGAATTGGCCAAGACGTGTAAGATTATCACCTATCCTGTTTAACAGGTGAGAATCCTCCCGATCATATTCCAGGGCTGCCTGATAACATAAGGATGACTGTTCATACTCCCCCATCTCAAAGAGAACATCAGCCTTCTTAATAATAGTATTCTTCTGATTAATTGCAGAGCCTTCCCACTGTGTTACATGTAACTTACGAAATTCAAATACCTGGAACTCATCATTAGGTGTGGTGTTGTTAGGATATGTTTTCCTAAGATCCTTCTCCAACTCCCTTGAATTCTTATATCCCAGTTTTGCAGGTAATCCGGGGTCATGTATTATTTCATCAAATGTTAGTATGTCCACGTGTGTTACTTCAGCTTCGAATAGTTTTTCCCGCTCCTTCGATAAAATATTCCAGTAACAATATAATCTATCACCAACATATAATGGTTGTTTCCATAACCTTCTTATAGTAATATTTCTCTTTCCAGAGATTAAGTCAATATCTTTATTTCTTAACAGTAAGATTGGCATGTTAATTATCCCTTTATTAATTGGTTACCAAATTGTCTTGATTTTAGACGTATTTCTGGTATGTTTGTTTCAAGTTTTTCTAATATTTCCCTTAAAAATTCGGGGTTTGGTTCCTCATAATTTGATAGATTAGCATCTAATGTAACTCTATTACGGAATTGTTGCAAGGTGTACCTGTCACAGTCCAAATTCGCTGTTAGTTCCTGTATATCAGATGGTTCTAATAATTGTGGAACATAAGTTGTTCTGCATTCCAGGAAGACATTATTGTCATTGATTATGTTAATTGTTTTTCTTATTAATTCTTCCGTATCCTTTGGGTATACGTCTGTGATTTTATAATACTTGTCCAGTGGAGCTTTAATATCCATTGCAACATAATCCAAATCTTTTATTATTTCCCTTGTCTCGTCGGGGTGCAAACCGTTAGTGTCTAGTTTCACGAGCAAGTCAGAATCCTTTGCCTGTTTTATGAAGTTTTTTATATCTTCAACATGCAGTAATGGTTCACCACCACTTAAGACTATTGCATCTATGAAATCCATATTACTTTCAACTTCAGCCTCTATCTCCTCAATATCCCACCGAGTTAATTGCTGATTCTTCAGTAGCTGAGGATTATGACAATACTTACACCTGAGATCACACCCTGGAGTAAACAGGACCAGGGACATTTTCCCCGGATAATCCAATGAAGAATAAGTAGGCTGTATATTCATATAATCACATAGAATCTATTTATTATTATTGATAAAATAATATTT
The DNA here is from genome assembly GCF_034480035.2 of Methanosphaera sp. ISO3-F5. NCBI lineage: Archaea > Methanobacteriati > Methanobacteriota > Methanobacteria > Methanobacteriales > Methanobacteriaceae > Methanosphaera > Methanosphaera sp. ISO3-F5. The sequence continues at coordinate 1,804,110 of NZ_CP118753.2, read as the reverse complement.
GTAATCGGATATACAAATAATTTTTAAATAATAATAAAGTACAGGAAATTATTAACAAAATAATATCATAAATGACAAAAATTATCATAACACAAACATAAAACAATAACCATGATAGAAACCAGAATATACGATGATAAAACATTAATCCCCAGAAAATACTTGAAAAAATACGATTTAAAAGATGAAGATTATGTAATATGGACTGAAAATGATGACGGTGAAATTATTATAAAATTCAGGAAAAAATAATTGAATCAAAAGTTATTGTAAAAAACAATAACTATCATAGGTATTGTAAAAAACAATACTTTTTATTTGAAAATTGGTAATCCCTCAGTTTTGTAGGAAAAACATAAATATTGTCTTTTTAATACCTTAAAATATAATCAAAAAAATAAATAAAATTAAAATAAATTAAAGTAAAGTGATACTAATGTCTGATAAAACAAGAATTTATGATGGTGCCCGAATTGTTGGAGATGTAACATTGGGTGACCATGTGAGCATATGGTATAATGCAGTAGTCCGTGGAGATGAAGCTCCTATCAGTATTGGAGAAAGGTCCAATGTTCAGGACAATTGTGTTGTACATGTTAGTGAAGGAAAACCTGTTAAAATTGGCGAAAATGTTTCTGTTGGACATGGTGCTATTGTACATGGTTGTACTATTGATGATAACGTTATTATAGGAATGGGTGCTATTGTATTGAATGGTGCTCACATCAGTAAGAATTCACTTGTTGGTGCAGGTGCACTGGTTACTGAGAACAAGGAATTTCCAGAAGGTTCTCTCATTATTGGCAGTCCTGCAAAAGCAGTTAGAGAATTAAGTGAAGAAGAAATAGAAGGAATTATGGATAATGCTGAGGAATATGTGAAATTAGCATTTGATTTTGAAGAGTAGATTATTATGGTTAAGACTAGAGCTTTGATTGATGAATTTAAAACCTATGTTCCTGGTAGGAGTAAGAAGGAAATTGCTGAAAAGTATGGTGTTGCCGAGGAGGATATTATAAAGCTTGGTTCTAATGAGAACCCTTGGGGTCCTGCACCTGGTGTTTATGATGCTATACGTGATTCTATTGGTGAAATGAACAGGTATCCTGAGAGTAATCATGAGTATTTGAAGGAGAAGATTGCTGAGTATGCTGGTGTAAGAGCTGATCAGGTTATTGTTGGTGGTGATGGTGCTGATGAGATTTTTGATGTTCTTGCTAAGACGCTTATTGAGCCTGGTGATGAGTTTATCACACATCCTCCTACTTACACTTATTATGAGTATATTTTTAAGCAGCAGTTTGCTAAGCCTGTTTATGCAAAGTGGAATGTTGAGGATAACTGTTTAGATGTTGAAAGTGTGTTAGAAAAAATTAGTGACAGAACTAAGGCTATTTTCCTTTGTACTCCAAATAACCCTACAGGTGGATTAATTCCTCAAGAAGATATTATCAGAGTTATTGAGGCGACTGATGCTTTGGTTGTTGTTGATGAGGCTTACTGGGAGTTTAGTGAAACTAATAATGTGAATCTTTTAGATGAGTATGATAATGTGTTTATTATTCGTACTTTTTCCAAGGTTATGGGTCTTGCAGGGTTACGTATTGGTTATGGTTTAAGTAATCCTGAGTTTTTAGAGAAGATGAACCGTATAAAGCCTGTTTTTAGTTTGACTGTTCCGTCACAGAAGGCTGTTATTGCTACTTTAGAGGATAAAGAGTTTATTAGGGAATCTACTCGTAAGGGAATTGTTGAGCGTGAGTTCTTGTATGATAGTGTTAATGCTATAGATAATCTGCATATTTACAGGTCTAAGTCAAATTATTTGCTTATTGATCTTCATAAGAGTGGTTATACTGCTGCAGAGCTTGCTGAGAAATTAATGGAATATGGTATTATTGTGCGTGATTGTACTAGTTTCCAGGATTTGGATGAATATTATATTCGTATAAGTATTGAAACTCATCCGAAAAATGTGAGATTTATTGAAGTTCTTAAGGAATTAGTTGAATAAGGGAGATTAAATTAGGTATTCTTGAATAAAGAGTATGTCTCTTATTTTTTTATTATTTTTTTTAGTGTCTTTTTGGGTTGTGGTATACTAGTGCTGCTACTACGCTTGCTTTTTCTTGTACTGTGTGTGTTTGTATTATTTCTTTGTAGTCGGTTATTGTTAGTTGTCTTTTTTCCATCATGTATTCTGCCATGAATTTTGCTTCTTCTTTTAGTTCTTTGATTGTTTTGTTGATTCCTGTTGTTTCTATTACGCAGCCCATTTCTTCTGCCTGGCAGTATGCGATTACTGCTGCTATTTCGTCTCCTGGGTTTTCTGAGTATTGGTGTGAAAGTACGCAGTTTGTCATTAGTCCTGGTTCTAGTGGTGGCATTTCTACTAGTTGTGTGTTTGGTGGTAGCATGCTTGATACTGGTATTAGGTTTACGTTTCCTATTTTTGCTTCGAGTAGTGCGTTGTCGAATGCGTTGAGTTTGGTTGGTCCTTCTGATGCTCCTTTTGTCAGTGATACTTTCATTTTATTTTTTTCTCCTTTTTGTATGGTTATCTATTATTTTTGTAGGTTTTTTATTATTATTTTTTATGGAGTGTGTTTTTTGTGTTGTTGAGGGCAGAAAATATTTTAATTACATTTGGTAATAATATTTAGATAAAGTATATAATCATTATACAACAAATAATATAACACACATTAAGAAAAACATAAACGAAAAATAAAGATTTTATAAAACAAAATCAAACAAACTAACCACACAAAAGATAAAAAAAATAATAAAAAACAATAGGATGTGAAACGTTGACCCAAAATGAAGATAACCTATCCTTCACCCAAACACTAAGAAAAAACAACCAAATAATAACAGACATCCAAGAAACAACAACCCACAAAACCACAACAACAGAAAACGAACTACCAATACTCATAATCCCAAACACAATACTCCTACCACACACAGACATGACAATACAACTAGACAAGGCACACACAGAAAACATGCTACAAACAGTAAACGAAAACCATGAAGGAATCATACTAACACCAAAAGGAATACCACAACCAGACTCAGAAGGCATAGAATTTTATGACATAGGAGTAATACTACAACTAAAAAACCTACAAGAAGAACCAGACCAATACCAGATAGAACTAAAAGTAAAAGACAAAGTATTCGTCACAGAAATAAGAGAAGCAAACGGAACATTCCACGGAGTATACTATAAAATACCCGAAGAAAGCAACATAACAGAACAAGAATCCATAGAAATAAACAAAAACATAAACGACGCCGTACTAACAATAAGCAACCTGATACCAAACTCAGAAATATACGCCCAACAAATAATCGGAAAACTAGACACACAAGAAAAAGTAGCAGAAGTATTCCCATACATCAGAGTACCAATATCAAGAAAACAAGAACTACTCGAAATGGAATCAGCAAAACTAAGAGCACTAAAAATCGTACAACTACTCATAGAACAAAAAGATGCAATGCTACTACAAATGGACATAGCAAAGAAACTGAACAAAAAAATGAGCGAAACACACAAACAATCACTACTCAGAGAACAAATGAAGATGATACAAGAAGAACTAAACCTAACCGACGAAACAGAAGGACATAAAACATACAGAGAAAAAATAAAAGAAGCACAACTACCCGAAGAAGTAGAAAAAGTAGCACTAGAAGAACTACATAAACTAGAAAGACAAGGACAAAACAACTCCGAAGAAAACATAATACGAAACTACCTTGACACCATACTAAGCCTACCATGGCACAAAGAAAAAGGAGTAGAAATAGACATCACAAAAGCCAAAGAACAACTAGATAAAGACCATTACGGACTCAAAAAAGTAAAAGAAAGAATCATACAACACCTCACAGTCCTAAAAATGAAAGAAGAAAAACAAGGATCAATACTACTACTAGTAGGACCACCAGGAACAGGAAAAACCAGCCTCGGAAGAAGCATAGCAGAAGCACTAGACAGACCATACATAAGAGCAAGCCTCGGAGGAATAAAAGACGAATCCGAAATAAGAGGACACCGCAGAACATACCTGGGAGCACTACCCGGAAGAATCATCAACGGAATGAAAAAAGCAGGAAAAACAAACCCAGTATTCGTACTAGACGAAATAGACAAAATGACAGCATCCATCAACGGAAACCCAACAAGCGCATTACTAGAAGTACTAGACCCAGAACAAAACGATTCATTCAGTGACCACTACCTGGAAGTACCATACGACCTATCAGACGTATTCTTCATAGGAACAGCAAACTCACTAGAAGACATACCAGGACCACTAAGAGACAGACTAGAAATAATCAAACTAGACAGCTACACCAAAGTAGAAAAAGAACACATAGCAGAAGAACACCTCATCGACGAAGTACTTGAAGACCACGGACTAACAAGAGACCAACTAACCATAACACCAGAAACAATAACAGTACTAATAGAAAAATACACACGAGAAGCAGGAGTAAGAAACCTAAAACGACAAATAGAAGCAATAGCAAGACACACAACAGAAAAAATAATAGTAGACCAAGTGGAAACACCATACACCGTAACACCAGATATGTTATATGACATCCTAGGACACGAAAAAGCACACTACGAACTAGTACCAGATAAAAACCCTGCAGGAGTAGTGACAGGACTAGCATGGACACCAGTCGGAGGAGACATACTATACATTGAAGCAGCACTCACACCAGGAGAAGGAAAACTAAAACTAACAGGAAAACTAGGAGACGTGATGAAAGAATCAGCACAAATAGCACAAAGCCTCATCAGGTCAAGATTCTCCAACATACTAAAAGAATCAGACTACGACAAACACGACATCCACATACACGTACCAGAAGGAGCAATCCCAAAAGACGGACCATCAGCAGGAATAACAATGACAACCACCCTCGCATCACTAATAACAGGAATACCAGTAGATTCAAAAATAGCCATGACAGGAGAAATATCCCTAACAGGCCGAGTACTACCTGTCGGAGGAATAAAAGAAAAAGTAATTGCAGCACACCGTTCAGGCATCAAAAAAATACTACTACCAAAACGTAACATGAAAGACTTAGATGACGTACCAGAAGAAGTGAAAAACGAACTAACATTCAAGCCAATGAACACTATCGAAGAAGTGTTAACAGAAGCATTAAACATTAACCTCCCACATGCTGAATCACTAAATATTGATGTGACCAGCATCCAACAATAACCCCCCCCTAATACAACCCCACTTTTTTATTAAAAATAATATTGTTTAAACATAAATACACACTTCATTCTTATTTATTTATACTTTGACATAGAAAATTATTAACATAAATAGAAGTAGACGTGTAAAATATGAATGATGACGAAATTACGTATTGGTTAGAATTATGTAATAATATCTCAGAAAATGTTGAAGAGGCTATAGCTATTGCTAGAGAAGACCCTTCACTGACTAGTATTACTAAGATTGGTGCTGATGGAACTCCTACCCATAAGATTGATGAGTATGCTGAGAATGCTGCTATTCAGGTGTTGGAAGATACTGGTTATTCACTGATTTTGATTAGTGAAGAGATTGGTACTATTAAGATTGGTGATGATTCAGCACAGGCTGTTATTATCATGGATCCTCTTGATGGTACTACTAATGCTCTTAAGAATCTTCCATGTTATGGTATTTCCATTGCGGTTGGGAAGTTAGAGGGTGATGATGATCTTGAAAATGTAACACTTGATGATATTGAAGTGGCATATGTTAAAAATTTCCCTACTAATGATGTTTACACAGCTGTTAAGAACAGGTATGCTACTAAAAACAATAAGCTTATAAGTGTTTCTAGTGTTACTGAGGCTAAGCATGCTACTGTAAGTACTTATATTTACAGGACTAAACGTGATTTGAATAAGATTTTCCCTAATGTTCGTAGGATGAGGATTATGGGTGCTATTGCTGTTGAAATGTGTTATCTTGCTGAGGGTGTTTATGATGTTTTCCTGGATACACAGGCAGTGCGTGTGCTTGACATTGCTGCTTCACAGCTTATTATAAGAGAAGCTGGTGGTTATATTACTGATATTGATTCTAATGAGTTGTCCAGTCAGATTGATTTGCTTGCAAAGACCACTATTGTTGCTACTCCTAATAAAAGTTTACAGGAAGATATTGTAAGATTATTATAGATATTATGAGGTGGTATGCCTTGAAGATTGGAATTGTTTCACGTACTGATAAGATAGAAGCATTGGAATTGAATAAGAGCATTATTAATTATTTGTTGGAGAATAAGGTGAATGTTGAGGTTGATTCTAATATTGCTGATAAGTTGCCGGATTATGAAGAGTATAGAACTTCCATTAATGATATGACTTCTGATTTTGTTTTATGTATTGGTGGTGATGGTACTGTTCTTAATGCTCAGCATGTTTTGTCTCCTAAGAAGATTCCTATTCTGAGTATTAATATGGGTACTGTTGGTTTCTTGACTGAAGTTGAACCGGAGGATGTTTTTGAGTGTTTGGATGCTTTGCTTAGTTATAATTTCTTTATTGAGGAACGTGTCCAGTTGGATGTTTATTGTAGTGAGCAGTGGATTACTGTTCTTAATGAGTTGCTTATTATGACTAGTCAGCCGGGTAAGATGTTGGATCTTGAGATTACTGTTGATGAGGAGATTGTGGATAATGTTCGTGCTGATGGGCTTATAATTTCAACTCCTAGTGGTTCTACTGCTTATGCCATGAGTGCTGGTGGACCTATTGTTGATCCTCGTGTTGATGCTGCTGTGATTATTCCTATTTGTCCGTTTAAATTAAATACTAGGCCTAAGATTGTGCCTGCTGATAGTAATATTACTGTTAAGTTTAATGATACTGATAAGAAGGGTCTTGCAGTGCTTGATGGGATTAATGATAAGGAGTATGGTTATTTGGAAGAGATTCGTCTTAGAAAGTCTGATAATTTCGCATATTTTGTTCGTTTTAGAAAGAATTTCTATGAGAGTGTTAATAAGAAGTTAACTGTAGGATAAATCAATCCATTGGAGCTGTATTATGCCTGAAAAGAATGTTTTGATTAGTGATGCTAATCATGGGGGACTTATATTATTGGAGGAGTATTGTAAGTTCACCAGTAATAATTTATTTTTTTATGATGTTTATGATAAGCTTAGTCTGTCTGAGAAAAGACGTTATAGTGAACGTTTTAATGTTACGTTTCTTTCTCTTGAGGAGATTAAGGCTGAGGAGGATAGTTTTGTTAAGATTAATCCTGTTCATATGCCCCCTGTTATAGGGACTGATTATACTCATCATGAGTTTGTTGGTTATTTATTGAAGAAGAAGGGTTGTTGTGATTTTAGGATTATTCAGGTTACTGGTGTTAAGGGAAAGACTAGTGTTACCAGTCTCTTGGAGAATGTTTTGGATGATTATAATCTTCTTGTTTTAACCAGTAATTCTTTAACTTATAATGGTAAGGTTTTGGTTGAGCATTTGAGTATTACTCCTGCTAGTATAATTTCTGCTATTAATAGGGCAGAGGCTGAGGGTGTTCTTGGTGGGATTGATTTTTGTATTTTTGAAGTGTCTTTGGGTGTTGTTCCTGGACAGTTTTTGAGTGTGTTAACTAATATTGTTGAGGATTATCCTATTGCTGGGAATTCCTGTAGTGCTTCTGTTGCTAAAAGGAGTGTTTTTAGTTCAGAGTTTACTTTGTGTGATCTTGATTGTTATAGGATGTATTATGATGATTTGGATGCTGTTACTGTAGGTTATGAGGATACCTGTGCAGACATATATGCCAGTGACATTGAGTATGATATTGATGAAACACGTTTTGTCATTAATTATTTTGATAAAAGGTATACTGTTTGTCATTTTGCTTTAAGCGATTTTTATATTAACAACTTGTTATTTGCAGTTAGTGCTGGATTAATAGTTGGTATAGATATAGAGATCATTATTTCAAAACTGGAAAAGGATGATGAAATACGAGGAAGAAATTCATACAGAAAAATAGATGATAAAATAATCATAGAAGACATAAACCCCGGACTCAACACAACATCCATAAAAAAATGCATAGACAATCTAGAAAAATTTAACAAGGAATACCTGTTAATCATTGGTGGAGACTATGGAATAACCTGTGAAGAGATAAATGAAGAAAAACTGGCACAATACCTTCAAAGCATAACAGACAAAAATATAATTTTCACAGGAGAACTAGGAGAACAGTTAAAAAAACAGTTAAAACAGGAATTTAATCATTACACCCACTTAGATGATGCAGTAAAAAAAGGATTAAAAGACTATGATGTGAACCTAATCCAAATAATATACAGAAGCGAATATAAAAAATATGACAAGGAACTATCCTATTTAAACAACATCCCATAAACAATCCAACAAGACATGTTAAAATATTTTACCTTCAAAAAAACAATAAATTAAAAAAAAATACCCCACCAGAATAAAACCCTAGAAACTATATTAATAATTTTAAACATATATAAATAGAGAGTATAAAAATATTTAATTTAAATAAAGTATTAAAAGATAACTAAAATTAACATAATATCATTAAAAATGCTACGATTCAATAAAAACAGGAGGTAAGTTAATTGATAGTTGGTACAAGAGGTAGTAAATTAGCTACAACCCAAACACAAACTGTTGTTGACTCATTGGAAAAAATAACCGGTGAACATATCGACACCAAAATAATAAAAACAACAGGAGATAAAATAAAAGATTCACAATTATATAATATTGATGCAAAAGGAATATTTACAAAAGAACTAGACACTGCATTAATAGACGGAGACATAGATTTTGCAGTACATAGCTTTAAGGACCTTCCAAGCCAATTAAACGATCAACTAACAATAACCGCAATCCCAAAAAGAGAAGCCGTAAACGAAGTACTAATCTCCAACTACACATGGGACGAACTACCAGATGGTGCAACACTAGGAACAAGCAGCGTCAGAAGAGAAGCATTCTGCAAACTACACGAAAAAAACATAGTGACAAAACCAATCAGAGGAAACATTGACACCAGAATAAGAAAAGTAGAAGAAGGAGAATATGATGCAACAATAATGGCTATCGCAGGAATAAACCGTCTCGGATTACAAGAACATATAAAAGAAATATTTGATGAAACATACATCGTACCTCCTGCAGGACAGGGAGCATTAGCAGTAATGACCCATAAAGATTCTGAATACAACGATGTAATCAGCAAACTCAACCACGAAGACACAAGAATCGAAGCATTATGTGAAAAAGCAATACTAGAAACAATAGAAGTAGGATGTCAATGGCCAGTCGGAATTGTTTCAAAAGTAAAAGGAAATGATATTAAAATACATTGCAAACTCTTAAGTCCTGAAGGACAAATACTAGCAGACATTAATGAAACTGCAAAGAAAGATGATGCAATCAACACAGCAATATCTATCGGAAACAGATTAAAAGAGGATGCATTATGAAAGAAACAAATGTAGGAGTAATCGGAGTAGGAGCGATGGGATACAACCACGTAAGAATATACTCCGAACTAGAAAATGCCAACTTATTAGCAATATCAGACATGGTCAGAGGAACACTTGACAAAGTATCCAAAGAATTCAACACCGTCGGATACGTAGACATGGATAACATCCTCCAATTAGACGATATTGAAGCAGTAAACATTTGTGTTCCAACAGTATTCCACCATGACGTGGTCATGAATGCAATTGAAGCCGGAAAAAATGTTCTAGTAGAAAAGCCAATAGCATCAAAACTGGATGAAGCCCAGGAAATGATAGACGCAGCACATGATGCAGGAGTACTGCTGGCAACAGGACACGTTGAAAGATTTAACCCAGCAGTAAGAGTGGCTAAAGAATTAATCCAAGCCGGAGAAATAGGAGATGTTGTAACTGCACATGCAAAACGTTTAGGCCCATACCCACCAAGAATAAGAGATGTTGGAGTAGCAATCGACCTTGCAATACACGACATAGACATATTTAACTATTTATTTGATGGTAAAGCTCATACAGTATTTGCTAATATGAGCAGCAACCTTAAAAACTGTGCATTCGAAGATCATGCAGAAATCATGACAAAATACGAGAACGATGTACTGACAATTCTCGAAACAAACTGGCTAACACCATACAAGAAAAGACAACTTAACATAACAGGAGTAGAAGGAATAATATCAGTAGACTATGGTGAACAAAGCGTAACAGTTTACAAAGAAAATGATAAAGTAGAAAAAGTAAAAGTAGAAAACAAAGAACCATTAAAAGAAGAACTACGTTCATTCATTAATGCCGTTCAAAATAACACCACACCAGAAGTTAGTGGAGAAGATGGTTTTGAAGCACTGAAAATTGTTGATGCCGCAATGAAATCATCCAAAGAAAAAAGTTTAATATATTTAGATTAAAAGAAGATGAGTACTATGAACAACAAACTAATAGAAAAAGCAACAGAATTAAGAAACAAAGGATTAACAACAGGTGAAATTGCTGACGAATTAAACATATCCAAGGACACAACCCAATGGTTAATCATGCAGATGAGTAATGTAACCAAAACCAAACAAAAACAAAAACCTGACGATTTCGCAATAAACTGGAAAACAGTAGGATCCAGTTCAGCAAGAATGCAGTACGTTTCAAGCGCACTAGCAGACCTTGCAATCGAGGAACAGGAAATAGACGTTGTTGTTGGAATAAGTGTCAGCGGAGTACCATTCGCAACAATAATGGCAGACTTACTTGATGCAGAATTATCCGTATTCCACCCTGTTAAACACATGAAGAATGAATCCGCACAGGGAGCAATAAGTAACAACTTTGCAACCATTAAAAACAAGAAAGTTGTTATTGTTGATGATGTAATAACTAGTGGTACTACTATTACCGATGCAATCAATGTATGTAAAACTCATGGTGCACAACCAGTAGCAGTCACAGTACTTGTTGATAAGAAGGGACTAAATGACTTGAATAATGTACCTATTAAATCATTAATTAAAATTAATAAAGTAGGATAAAATTAGCTCTCTTTTGAAAAAAATATATAATCAATACCATATATATAATAATATAATAAAGCGTGCAATTTAATAAGGATGGTTTTAAACCTTAAAGGGTTAAAAGGGATTTACTTTTTAAATGAAACAGTATTTTGGAGGATATGTAGTTTGAAGAAATCAAATAAGAATAATAATAAAAACAGGAACAATAACAACAATCAGCAGGGAGAACAAACAGTTCGTGTAAGAAGTCCACGAAAAGGAGAAATTCCTGGAATTGTTGAACAAATCCTTGGACATGGAAAACTCAAAGTAAGATGTAATGATAAGAACATCAGATTATGCCGTATACCTGGAAAAATGAAAAAACGTATATGGATCCGTGAAGGTGATGTGGTACTTGTCAAACCATGGGACTTCCAAAGTGATGAAAAAGCTGACGTCATATGGAGGTACACACGTACCGAAGCTAACTACCTTGAAAGAAGAGGATTCTTAAAAATATAAGTATTAATAAGGAAAGCATTTCGATGGACTTAATAGAAAAATTAGAGCCAGCACTTATTTTTGGTTCTGTCATATTAGGTTTGATGTTACATGATATAGAGTTTCTTCGAAGTATAAGTCCATCACTCATAACTATTTTTTTAGCATTAATGCTGTTTGCACTATTTCTTGATGTTCCACTGAATGATATCAGGAATAGTTTCAGAAACATTAAATTTACGAGCACCAGTTTAATCATTAATTTTATCTGGACACCATTATTCGGCTATTTTCTTGGTAACCTGTTTTTAAATGGTAATCTGGACTTGTTCATCGGATTTGTGATGCTGATATTAACTCCGTGTACTGATTGGTATCTTGTATTTACGAAGATGAGTAAGGGAAACCTGCCACTTAGTTTATCAATATTGCCACTTAACTTGGTGCTTCAACTGGTACTGTTGCCGGTTTATCTGTTATTGTTTTTCTCCAGTTCCAATAGTTTGGAGTTAGTGAATCTGGCTGATAGTTTAATAACATTTATTGTATTACCATTTATTGCTTCATTAATAGTAAAATATATATTGAAGGATAAACCTATTAAAGATAAGATAACATCAGGTTTCAGTAGTTTACAGTTGCCTTTCTTATGTATTGCAATTTTTGGATTGTTCAATACTGAGGCTAAGAGTTTAATAAGTAATCTTGACCAGATAGGTGTACTGTTTATTCCGGTTATATTGTTTTTTATTGTGAACTTTATACTGGATTATGTTGTGAGCAGAAGATTAAAATTTAATTACGAGGATTATGCAAGCCTTACACTAACTACTCTTGCCCGTAATTCACCCCTTGCATTGGCTATTGCAATTAGTTCTTTCACTAATCATGAGTTGGTTGCTATTGCCCTGGTTGTTGGGCCGTTAATTGAATTACCAGTATTGTATATTGTGTCAAGAGTATTGCTTAGAATAAGAGAAGATTATTAAAGGGAGGATGTTGCTTGAAGGAAAAACATTACCAGGATGCAGATAACCAGATGCGAAAGTTAGAGGAAACAAAAAGGCTTAAGAGTGTTGAGGATAAGCAGGTATCTAGTGAAGTGTTTGATAACAAGACTTTGCAGGTATTATATAAGTTAGCTAAACAGGGATATCTTAAGAGCTTGAATGGTGTTATAAGCACTGGTAAAGAGGCTAACGTTTTTCTTGGAATTGATGATGATGACAAGGAAGTTGCTGTTAAGATTTACAGGGTAGTTACTCTTGATTTTAAGAAGATTAAGGAGTATATAGCGGGGGATCCACGTTTTAAAAGTCATGGAAATAATACTCGTCAGATTATTACTGCTTGGACTCAGAAGGAGTTTAAGAATCTTAGCAGGTTATATAAGTTGGGCTTGAATGTTCCTGAGCCTTACACTGCTAATGAAAACGTGCTCGTTATGGAGTACTTGGAGCATTCCCCTGATGATGCTAGTGCTGCTCCACCTCTTAGCAAGATTAAGCTTGATAATGCGGGTGAAGTGTTTGAGGAGATTATTGATTTCATGGATGTAGCATATAATGAGGCTCAGCTTGTTCATGGGGATCTTTCAAGGTATAATATTCTTTATTCTCATGGCCATCCTTATGTTATTGATGTGTCCCAGGCTACACTTACTAGTCATCCGTCTAGTATGCAGTTGTTGGACAGGGATATTGAGAATATTGTTTATGATAGTAAGAAGTTTAATTTAAATTTAACATTTGATTATATTAAGAACAGAATTGTGAGAAAAGAGTGAAGGTTGATTATGATGTTGATTAAGTGTGATATTTGTGGTCATGAGTTTGATCATATGAATGCTGGCTGTTGTGATTGTGGATATGATTGTGGTGGGGCTAATATTAAATGTCCTAATTGTATGTTTGATATTGAGGCTCCCGAGGAGATTCGTGGCGATATTTTAAAACAGAAAGAGGAAAGGTCTATTTTTGTCCGGCTTGAGAAGGAATTGGATCTGTAATTTTCCACACCATTTTAAACTTTTTTTTAAAATCTTAATATTATACAAATATACTTTATTAAAGACTATGATTTTAATTAAATTGAATAAACAAGTATAACAGATAGATGATACCCTAAAAGAAAAACTAATTTATTGTTTTATGAAAATATAAATAATTTTAAATAATATCTTAACCAATATAATAATAGAATGTGAAGATGCTAGGCTAAGTATCATCACCACCAAAAAAATAATCTCATTATAATCTTTTTAAAGTGAGATTACAGTAATTAAAATACAGAAAAAAAATTCAATCATATTATTTTATTTGATATAACTAATTATAAACACCACATTTAAGGAGCTTTTATTTATGGTAAACACAGAATATCTAAAAATACCAAAAGACCGTGTAGGAGTAACTATCGGTAAAAACGGTAAAATCAAACACCAACTTGAAATTATAACAAAAACTGAATTAAAAATAGACAGTGAAACAGGAAACATTTCCATCAGTTCAACAGAAGAAACAGATGATCCTCTAGCAATATGGAAAGCAAGATACATGATAAAAGCTATAGGAAGAGGATTTAACCCAGAATTAGCATTAAGATTACAAGATGATGATCTTATCCTAGAAATCATTAACTTACAAGACTATGTTGGAAAATCCAAGAAAGCACTAGTAAGACAAAAAGGAAGAATAATAGGTAAAAACGGCCGAACCAGACAAATCATGCACGACATGCTAGACGTGGAAATCAGCATCTATGGTAAAACCGTGTCACTCATCGGAAAAATTGAAAACATACAAATGGCAAGAGAAGCCATAGAAATGATTCTTGACGGTTCCAGACAGAAAACAGTATATGCTTACCTTGAAAAGATGCATGATAAACTTAAAAGAAAAGAATTTGATGAAATGGTTAATGGTGCACCAGATGAAAGAGAATTCTTACGAGAAGACCTGGATACTGATGAAGATTTCACTGATGCTGAAGAAGATTACAACCAAGCAGCTCTCGACGAAGAAGAAAATGAAGAATCAGAAGAAGAAGATACTGAAGAGAGCGAAGAAGTTCCTGAAATATTATAACCACCCCACCACACATTCTTTTTTTCAACAAAAGAGAGGATACAAAACATATATTCCTCTGAACAAATCATTATATTACACTTTCACCCCATAATCTGTTAATAAATAACTTTAAATCTTATGTAGAAAATAACATCATAAAGAGAATAAGCAGTTACTTTTTTTCATACCCCCCATAAAATAAGGTGTAACAGGATGAACATTAAACCAGAAGAACATACATATCCATTTAAATTTTCAATAATAATGGCAGTTTATAATAGTCAAACATACCTAAAACAGGCAATAGATTCAGTTATTATACAAAGTATCGGATTTGAGGAAAATGTTCAGCTAATAATAGTTGATGATGGAAGCCATGACAATAGCCTGGAAATTGCACAGACATACAAGAACAGATTTCCAGAAAACATACATGTAATCTCACAGGAACATGGAGGAGTATCATCAGCAAGAAATAATGGATTATCCCATGCAAGTGGAGAATACGTTAACTTTTTAGATAGTGATGATTACTTATCAGAACAGGCACTGGAAAAGGTAAATGATCACTTTAACAAGTATCCAGACAAGTTTGACCTAGTATCAATACCAGTATACTACTTTGGCAGAAGAAACTGTGCTCATGAATTAAATTATAAGTACACCAAGGATGGAATAATAAATTTAATTAAAAAACCGAATATGCCACAAATAAGCATATCCTCCTGTTTTATAAGAAGAGAGTGCATAACAGGAAAAGCTTTTAAGGAATCTTTAATCACTTCCTCTGATTCCTTGTTTATCAATAAGTTATTATTAGAAAAGATGAGATATGGAATGGTTAAGAATGTTAAATATAACCTTCGTTTAAGACATTCCCTTAACTCATTAAATGACAATGCACCATACCATATGGAATATTATATTCCACGTTTAAAGGAGTATTTTATTGATTTACTTGATTATTGTCTTGAAAAAATGGGAGAAGTTCCAAAGTTCATACAATACACAGTAATATATGATTTGCAGAAACTTTTAAACAGGGACACTCTAGATATTTTTGAAGAAAACAAGGATAAAGAAGAGTTTTGTCGTTTATTAAGGAATGTTTTGAATTATGTTGATGATGAAGTAATTCTTAAAAACAGGAACATCAGGGATAGTTTTCTTAAAAACTTCATATACTACTTTAAATATGATGATTTTCATTCCGAAATATTAGATGAGGATGTTCTCCTAAAGATAGATGATTATAAGGTTGATACTCTTAGTGTGCATAAGTTTTGGTTAAATAATATTGATATTGAAAAGGATAACCTCTTATTGGAGGGTGATTTTACCAGTTACTTCAAGACATCCTATTTATCAATTGAAGCATTGGTAAAAACTGATAATTCACTTAAGACTATACGAGCAGATTTTGATGAAGAGAACAATCGTAGTTTCCTATCAAGAAATTGGCAGTACCGTTTTAATTTTAGTATTACTGTACCACTTGTTGACCTGGAAGAGTATGAAATTAACTTAAGAATTAACTACCATAAAAATGGTGATAATCAAGATTTCTGTGAGGATAATATTGTGTCTTCATATTTGAAAGTTGATTTTAAGCCTGGGACAAGGATTTCTAAGATTAATAATTTTTTCATCAAGGAAAAATATATTCTGCGATTTAATGATAACCGGTTTATTGTTTCACCATATTCAACGGTTTTTCCTTTTAAATTCTCTGTAGTAATGGCAATGTATAATACTCAGAATTATCTGTGTGAAGCTATTGATTCTGTTATTAATCAGTCATTGGGCTTTGAGGAGAATGTTGAGTTAATTATTGTTGATGATGGCAGTACTGATTCTTCCAGGAGTATTGCATTGGATTATCAGAGCAAGTATCCTGAGAATATTCGTGTTCTGGTTCAGGAGAATATGGGTCAGGCTGCTGCACGTAATAATGGTATTAAGCATGCCAGGGGACGTTATCTGAATTTTCTGGATAGTGATGATTATCTTGATGAAAATGTTTTAAGCAGTGTTTATGAGTTTTTTGTTGAACATGAAGATGAAACTGATGTTGTTTCTATTCCTCAGATGATTTTTGGCAGGTTTGAGAAGTCACATGTATTGAATTCTAAGTTTGAAAGTACTCGTGTTATTGATTTGGTTAAGGAACCTAATAATCCACAGTTGGCTTCTAATTCTGCCTTTTTTAAGAGGGAATTGTTTTATACGTTTGAGTTTCCTACTAATGTTATTTTCTCAGAGGATGCTATTCTGGTTAATAAGATTCTTCTTGAAAAGAAGGCGTTGGGCGTGATTAGTGATGTGTTCTATTATTATCGTAAACGTGAGGATTTCAGTTCAACGATTGATATTGTTATTGATCAGAAGGAGTATTTTACTGATAAACTTAAGTATTATTTTATGGAATTGATTGATTATGCTAAGTTTAAAGAGAGTAGGGTTCCCAGATTTTTACAGTATATGATTGCTTATGATTTACAATGGCTTCTTCAACAGCCGGATTTGGATTTATTAGAATCTGAGATTGAATTAAGGGAATTCTGGTATTACTTGGATAATATTGTTAAGCATATTGATGTTCCTGTTATTGTTAATAATGAGTATATTAAGGATTTGTTCAGAAAGAATTTCTTTTTGTATCTTAAGTTGAAGGATTTGCATGCTGAGATTGTTGATGTTGATGTTAAGTTAAAAATTAGAAATAGGCAGATTGATTCTATTAGCAGGCATAAGTTGTGGTTGGATATTGTTGAAATAGATGGTGATATGCTTAAGATTTCTGGTATGTTTGGAAGTTATTTTAACAGTGATTTTATTAGTGTTCAGGCTGTGCGAGAGGGTGATTGTACTTCTTGTTATACTGCAGATTTTGTCAGGTATTCTTCCCGTAGTAATATGAGGTTTTTGGGTATTGATTGGCAGTTCAAGTATTGTTTTGACGTGGAGGTACCATTGGATATAGGGGATTGCAGTGTATCTTTGAGGGTGAATTATCATAAGGATGGTGATAATGGTAATTTTAGTGAGGATAATCTTGTTTCACAATATTTGTTCATTGATTTTAGGGATCATGCTAACATGTCTTTTATTAGTGATTATATTGTCTGTGAACCGTATATTGTTAGTTTTAGTGATAATAGGTTTAGGGTTTCTTCGTATTCCTATGGTGGCCTTTTATCATATGAGGCAGGTGTATGGAGTAATCTTTTAAGTGATAGACCAAGTGGTTTTGTTATTGCATTGTTTATCCGCTTTATTTATATGTGTCTGTATCCTTTTATCAGAAGACGTGACAGGGATATTCTTTTGTTTATGGATCGTGTGAATTCTGCTGGAGATAATGCTACTTATCTTTATGATTATGCTAAGTCCTTGAAGGATGGTAATAGGAAGTATTTTGTTATATCTAAGAGTTGTTCTGATTATAAGATGATGGCAAAGAAGGGTGGCGTGTTAGCTCATAAGTCCTTGAAGCATAAACTATTTTATCTGTTTGCTGATAAGATTGTTACTTCTCATCCTTATGACAGTTATTTGAATCCGTTTTATTCTTCTGAAGATGATAAGAGGGGATTGTATAGGGGTTTGAATACTTCTAAAGTGTATTTCTTGCAGCATGGAGTAATTTATGCTGATCAGTCTGATTGGCTTAGGAAATATGATAAGAACTTGTATCTGTTTAATACTAGTTCTGATATTGAAAGGGAATCCTTGTATAGTGAGGGTTATAATTATGATAGGAGTATTATTCAGACTTTAGGTTTGCCACGTTTTGATGCTTTGTCTAATGAGGATAAGAAAATTATTTTGATTGTTCCTACTTGGAGGAATTATCTGGGTAATGTTGATTTACTCTTGGCTTCAGATTATTATAATGATTTGAATACTTTGTTATCTGATGAGAGTTTTGTGGATTTGGCTGGGCGTTATGGGTATAGGATTGTGTTTAAGGCTCATCCTAAACTTGAGGAGTTAGCTGGTAGTGGTGGTGTCAGAGAGTTGTTTGATGTTCATGAGGATATTGTTGTTTCTTGTGATGAAGGTTATCAGGATTTGTTGAATGAGTCTAGTTTGATGATTACTGATTATTCTTCTGTATTCTTTGATTTTGCTTATCTTAAAAAGCCTGTTATTTATTATCAGCCAAGGGATGATTATCATCATGGAAAGATGTATCTTGATTTTAGTCGTGATGCTTTTGGTAGGGTTGTCAGGTGTGAAAGTGAGTTGTTGGATAATGTTGAAAGGTATTTGGGGAATGGTTGTATGATGGAAGATGAGTTTGTTGAACGTGTTGATAATTTCTTTAAGTTTATTGATAAGGATAATTGTAGGAGGGTTTATGATTGGATATGTGAACATTAATTTTTCCTCTATTTGTTATTATTTTTTAGTAGTTATCATGACCCCCTTGAATACTTACCAAGACCCCCCCTAAAATAGCATATTTACATAATGTAGGATATATACCATGATTTTATATTGAATGTTTTACATATATTATAATAACAAAAAAATACTGAAAAAAAATAGTACATATAGGTAAACCTATAAAAGAGTACTAAACTAACATTATTTACTCATATAAACACGCAGAAAACAACTGAAAAAGAAAGTTGAAAAAATAAGAAAAAAATTAATACAAAAAAATATGAGAAGTAATAAAAAAAAACATCTAAAAAAATGGAGGAATGAAATCCTTGGAACGTGACACAAACGACATATTCGAAGAATTTAAGGAACTAACACCATCAGAATTTTTTAAAAGAAACAAACAAATGTTAGGATTTTCAGGAAAAATAAGATCCCTAACCATAGTATTCCACGAACTAATAACAAACAGCCTAGACGCATGCGAAGAAGTAGGAATACTACCAGACATAACAATAGAACTAAAAAGACTAGGAAAAGACCACTACCTACTAAAACACGCAGACAACGGACCAGGAATACCAGAAGACTACATAACAAAAGTATACTGCCAAATGTTCGCAGGAAGTAAATTCAGAAACATACAATCAAGAGGACAACAAGGACTCGGATGTAGCGGATGCGTACTCCTATCACAAATGACAACAGGACAACCAGTAAAAATCAGATCAAGATACAAAGACGGAGACGAACTAAAAGGAGTCGAAATGAGCGTAAAACTCGACGTAAAAAAGAACACCGGAATCATCCTAGACAGACAAGAATTCGAAACAGACAGAACAGGATCAGGAATCGAAATAGAATTCAAAGACGTATCATACTCCATGAGTGAACAAGGAGCATACGAATACATAAGAAGAACAGTAATAGGAAACCCACACGCAAAAATAGTATTCAAAGACCCAACCGGAAGAAAATACACATTCGACAGAGCAACAGACCAAATACCACCACTACCAAAAGCAGTACTCCCACACCCAAAAGGAGTAACAGCAGACGACATAATAGACCTATGTAAAACAACCAACAAAAAACGATTCAAAAACCTCCTAATGGACTCACTCAGCAGAGTATCAGCAGCAAAAATCAAAGAACTAGAAGAAGCAACCGGAATCGACATGAACAAACGACCAAAAAGCATAACATGGCAAGAAGCAGAAAAAGTCGTACAACAATTCGAACAAATGAAATTCATGGCACCACCAACCAGCGGACTAAAACCAATAGGAGACGAACAAATAGAAAAAGGAATCAACGAAATACTACTACCAGAATTCTCAACAGCAATCACCAGAAAACCACAAGCATACAGAGGAGGAGTATCCTTCATCGTAGAAGCAGGAATAGCATACGGAGGAAAAGCAGGAAGACTAGTAGGACAACAGAAAAAAGCAGAAATAATGAGATTCGCAAACAGAGTACCATTAACCTTCGACCAGGGAAGCTGTGCAATAACAGAAGCACTAAAAAGCATAGACTGGAGAAGATACGGAGTAAGAAACCTGGATGACGCACCAATATCAGTATTTGTAAACATAATCTCAACAAACGTTCCATACCTCTCAACAGGAAAACAAAGTGTAGCACCAGAAGAAGAAATAGTAAGAGAAATCAGACAAGCAACAATGAAAATAGCAAGAAAACTAGAAAAATACATAAGAACCAAAAAAGCAGCAAAAAACGAAGAAATGAGAGCAAAAATCTTCGAAGACCTAGTGCCAGTAGTAATCAAACAATCAGCACTCCTAGCAGAAAAAGACGTTCCAGAATACGAGAAAATAATGGACGAAGTAACACACAAAGCAAAAATCATGGACATGAAACATCGTCTAAAACA
This sequence comes from Methanosphaera sp. ISO3-F5, assembly GCF_034480035.2. Lineage (NCBI taxonomy): Archaea > Methanobacteriati > Methanobacteriota > Methanobacteria > Methanobacteriales > Methanobacteriaceae > Methanosphaera > Methanosphaera sp. ISO3-F5. The sequence goes on along the minus strand of NZ_CP118753.2, from coordinate 1,783,192 downwards.
ACCAGAAATAGAACCAATGCAAATAAAAGTAGAAGAACAGAAAATGAGAATGAAAACAGAAATGGAAGAACTTGCAGAAGAAGAACTGAGCATGACAGAACAAATAGACGAAGAAGAATAGGAGGGAACTGATATTTATGATGCAACACAAAGAACATGCACTAAACAGATTACGAGGAATGGGTGATGAAGTACTGGAAAAAATACTGGAAGAAGAAGTGCCAAGCATAAAAATTCCATCAAGAGGAACAGGAAACATCATCTATAACGAAGAAAAAAGATACTTCGAACTAGGTGACCGTAAAGGAACCAGATCACTAGGAAACGTGAAACAAATCAAGAAAATGGCACAAATGATGTGCGTAGGAAACTTCTGTAAAGAACTGGTTAACATCCAGAAAACCGCAACAATGAGGGAAATGTACTACGTATCAGAAGGATGGGACGTAGGATTCGACAACCAGCAGGAATCAAACAACATAACAGAAGACATAGAAGTAACACTAGGAGTGTCACGTGAAAACCTAGGATTATTACCAGAAGAAGACGGAGCAGCAGTATACGGAGACATCACACTAAGAGATGATGATGTAGAATTCAACGCACTTAGAATGGGAAAATCAGGATACTCCATACCACCAACAGTAGATGACGTGGAATTCGTAGACTCCAACGTAGAACGTATAATTGCAGTGGAAACCATGGGGATGTTCCACCGTATGGTACAGGAAAAAGCATACGACCGTTTCAACACACTCATCGTAGGACTTAAAGGACAAGCAGCACGTGCAACAAGAAGATTCATAAGAAGAGCAAGTGACGAACTAAACGTTCCAGTATACATTTGTAACGACGGAGACCCATGGGGATTCCACATTGGTATGGTAATCATATCAGGAAGTGCAAAACTAGCACACGTAAACCATGACTTAGCTACACCAGATGCAAAATTCCTCGGAGTAACAGCATCCGACATTACAAATTATGATCTTCCAACAGACAAGCTTAAAGACATTGACGTAGCACGTTTAAAAGAATTATCTGCAGACCCAAGGTACAGGGGAGAATTCTGGCAGACAGAAATTAAGAAAATGCTCAAACTTGGTAAAAAAGCCGAACAACAGTCTTTCTCCAAGTACGGTTTAGAATATATTGTAGATGAATACTTCCCTGCAAAAATTGGAGCAATAGAAGGTACACCACTAGAATAGACTAGGTAAAATATTACCTTACACTATTTCTTTTATTATAGGGGGTGTTAATCATAGATATTAAAAACATATTTAAGGGAAATTCTCTGCTGTTAACCATTGTAATGATTGTGCCGACATCATTATACTCTGGTGATATCAGCATAATTTTACCAACAATATTATTTATAGGAATAATCTCGGGAATAATAAAAAATGCTGATATGAATGAAACGTTACTTTCAACATTCATAGCATTCCTTATAGGATCTGTTATTTCGTTTATAATATCGTTAATTCTCGTATTTTATACTGAGGGTGGACTTTATGCTATTGCGCTCATACAGTATTCCTTGATAAATGTTATCTTTTTCACGTTAATAGGATGTGTTGGAGGAGCATTAGGTTATCATATAAGAGGAGAACTTAAGAAATAGGAGGAAACTTTCATGGAGTTTAAGAACATATTTAATGATAAGGCTTTACCGTTAGGTGTGATTATAATTATTATTACATACCTGGTTAGTGGAGCTAGTTCAAACATATTGCCATATGTTTTTATGACAAGTATTTTAGTTGGTATTATGAAACATGATTCTTTAGTAGAATCTGCAGTTGTTGGCCTTGTAACAACGTTTGTTGCTTGTTTGATTACTGCTATAATATCTTGTGGATTATACTTTATAATGTATGGTTCTGCTTATGTAACATACGCTTTAAGTTCAATAATATTTGTTTTCCCATTTTATATTGTTTTAGGTGCAATAGGTGGGGCTATAGGTTATTATTGTGCAAAAGAATTAGGATTAATTGAGTAAGAATATTTTTCTTCTCAATTATTATTTTTTTTATTTTTTTAGCTATTTTTTTGGGGTATTGACTATTTTTATTTTAGAAGCTATTTTTATAATGAAATATATTTTTAAATGTTATTAATGTGTGTGATTATGCTCATTTTCATGTTCATGTTCTTCATGTGTTTGGTTTTCTGTTTTGTTTGATTCATTTGCGTGTTCTTCGTGTTCGTGTTCTTCATGGTTATGTTCACCATGGTCGTGGTTGTGTTCTTCTAGTGTTATGTTTCCTTTTTCGTAGATGTTTAATGCTTGTGAAACAGCAACTAATGTGACTAGTATGATTAATGCAATTATTAGTATTGATACTTTTTTATTCATTTTCCTGTTCCTCTTTTTCGTTTAGTGCTGGTGTTAGTTCTGGTTTTATTTGGTGTAATGCTTTCATCACTACTATTGTAACAATACCTTCAAGTACTCCTACTACTGCTTCTATTGGTGTTATTACTGTTAGTCCGAATGTTATTGGGTATACTCCTGCTATTGCATATTGTATGCTGGCTATTAATCCGAGTAGTGTTATTGTTCCAAATCCTGATGCGAATAGTGCTAGGTTTTGATCGTGTTTTTTAAGGAAGTGGTATATGTAGTATGCTAGGAATGGTGCTATTATTGCCAGGTTTAGTAGGTTTATTCCCATTGTACTTATTCCTCCTTCTCCGAGGAATGCTTGTGCTATTGTTACTACTGTGTATACTATGGCCGATGCTTCCAGGTCATAGAGTGCCATTACGGTTATTAGTGATATGTGTACACAGGCTGGTATTGGTAATGGTATTTCTATTAGTTGTACTATCAGTATTGCTGCTGAAAATAGTGCTAGTACTGGTATGTCTTTTTCTGTGTGGTTTTTTCTGTATTTGTTTAGGCATAGTAATAGTAGAATTATGTATATTATTGTGTATATTCCCAGTTGTATTGGGTCTGATATTAATCCATCTGGTATATGCATTATTTTTCCCCCCATATTTTTTTTAATATTTTTTTTAATATTTCTTCAAATTTTTTTAAGAAAAATTATTGTATTTTTTTCTAATTAATAGTATAGTATAGATAATATAAATACTTTATATAACCCTAACAGGTATACGCATGGATAAATTTAAGTTTTATTAAATAATAATAAAAAACAGTTAAGCTTAGACCATATAAATGAATAAATGCACTTATTTACATATGAACAAATATGAATATATTCATACAAAACAACAAAGAAAAAAAAACAAAACCACACAACAACAAGAAACCCACCCCCCAAAAAACAACATACACAAATATTACAATTAATTATAAATAACGATTACCACCTTATATAGTAATATATTATATGATTGATTTTTAACGAATCATGATAATTTCCTTAGAATTTTATGATAGGACGTATTAATATGAAAGGTATCGGAATTAACGGATATGGAACTATTGGTAAAAGAGTAGCAGACGCTGTTACCGCACAAGATGATATGAAAATAGTCGGAATAACAAAAAGAACTCCTGATTTTGAAGCAAAAACTGCTGTTGAAAAAGGATACGACCTATACATTAGCGTTCCAGAAAGAGAAGAACAATTCGAAGAAGCAGGAATTAAAGTAAGCGGAACCGCTGATGAACTATTTGAAAAACTAGACCTAGTTGTAGACTGTACCCCCGGCGGAGTAGGTATAGACAACATGGAAAACATCTACAAAAAAATAGGCTTAAAAGCAATATTTGAAGGTGGAGAAGACCATGACCCAGTAGGCACATCATTCAACGCAGAAGCAAACTACGAAGAAAGCCTCGGAAAAGACTATGTAAGAGTAGTATCATGTAACACCACAGGATTATGTCGTACACTAAAACCAGTAAACGACCTAGCAGGTGTAAAAAAGGTAAGAGCAGTAATGGTAAGACGTGCAGCAGACCCAAATGATGCAAAAAAAGGACCAATAAATGCAATCAAACCAGTAACCACAGTACCATCACACCACGGACCTGATGTACAAACAATCATCAAAGGAATGGATGTTATGACAATGGCATTAGCAGTTCCAACAACACTCATGCACACACACAACATCATGGTAGAACTCGAAGACACTGTAACAACAGATGACGTGCTCGACGCATTCGAAAAAGCACACAGAGTACTGCCAGTAGATGCAGGCCTAAAATTAGGTTCCACAGCAGAACTCATGGAATATGCTAAAGACCTTGGAAGAAGTCGTGGAGACTTCTATGAAATTCCAGTATGGAAAGAATCAGTAAATGTAGTTGACGGAGAACTATTCTATATGCAAGCAGTTCACCAGGAATCCGATGTTGTACCGGAAAACGTTGACGCAATAAGAGCAATGCTTGAATTAGAAGAAGATGGTGAGAAATCAATATTAAAAACCAACAAAGCAATGGGTATCATATAAGCATACCCCTCCTCCTCTCTCACCACCCACGATTTATATTTACTAATTTTCATGAAAAAAAGTAGTTACTATAACAAATAAATATAATAAACATATGATAATTCAATAAAAAAAAATAATAATAATAAACAAATATAGGATGTTGAATAAATGTACGTTCAAAAAATTAAGCTAAGCGGACACATCATTGATTCATTCACAATACAAAAAGTCATGGACACCATCATAGACCAAGGTGGAGACTATGAAATAGAAGAATTAAATGTTGGAAAACATAACACTGACATAAGTACCGCTAGAATACGCATAGAAACAGAAAAAGAAAAAACATTAGACAAAATATTAGACATGGTAACAGACCTTGGTGCTCAACTAGTCGAAGAAGACGAAGTAGAACTAGTAGCATCCGAGAAAGACAAGACAGTGCCTAAAAACTTTTATTCAACAACTAATTACACCACAGAAATAAGATATGATAACCGTTGGATAAACATTGACAATATCGAAATGGACTGTTTACTAGTTGTTGATGAAAAAGAAAAAACCGCTACCTGTAAACCATTAAACACTATCCATAAGGGCGAAATGATAGTGGTAGGACATAAGGGTGTTAGAGTTAAACCACCAGAAAAGTCAAGGGGAAAGAATACTTTTGAATTCATGAACAGTGAAGCATCAGCCGAGAAACCAACACGCAGCATTATTCATAAAGTAGCTAAGGAAATGAAAAAAATACATGACAAAGGTGGAAAGATTTGTGTAGTTGGTGGTCCTGCAGTTGTACATACAGGCTGTTCACCAGTACTTGCCGAGTTAATACGGGAAGGATATGTTAACAAGTTATTTGCAGGTAATGCTCTTGCAACCCATGATATTGAAAATGCATTATATGGTACCAGTTTAGGAGTGAAAACTAAAACCGGTGAACTTGTTGCACATGGCCATAAACATCATCTCTGTGCAATTAACACAATCAATAAGGCTGGAAGTATAAGGGATGCTGTTGAACAGGGTGTTCTTACTAGTGGTATCATGTATGAATGTGTTAAAAATGATGCTCCTTATGTGTTAGCAGGTAGTATAAGGGATGACGGCCCATTACCTGATGTTATCACAGATTCACAGGAAGCTCAGCAACGTATGCGTGAGGAAGTTCAGGATGTTGACATGGTTATTATGATTGCCACACTCTTACATAGTGTTGCTACTGGTAACTTGATTCCTGCACGTATTAAAAGTGTTTGTGTAGATATTAGTAATGCTAGTGTCACTAAGCTTTCTGATAGGGGTAGTGCACAGGTTATTAGTATTGTTACTGATATTGGTTCTTTCTTGCCAATATTGCTTGATGAAATTCATAAACTTGAGGAAACGGATTAGATGAGTATTTTAACTATTATCCTGTTATTGGTTGGTTTTGTCTTTCTGATTAAGGGTGCTGACATGTTTGTGGATGGTGCCAGTGATCTTGCAACTAAGCTTAAGATTCCTTCCATGATTATTGGTTTGACTATTGTTGCTTTTGGTACTAGTGCTCCTGAAGCTGCCGTTTCTGTTTCATCTGCTCTTAGTGGTAGTAATGCTATTGCTATAAGTAATGTTGTTGGTAGTAATATTTTTAATATGCTTGCTGTTATTGGTATTACGGCTGTGCTTTATAAGATTGATATTACCAGGGAATCTCTTGTTCATGATTTTCCTATCATGTTAGTCAGCAGCATATTATTGTTAATATTTATCTTCACAGGTAGCCAAATCAGTAGGCTTGAAGGTATTTTATTCATGGCAATGATTATTGCATACGTAGCTTTCCTAATCTATAAGAGTATGAAACAAAGTAGTAAAATGCCTGTGGGAACTACTCATTTAAGCAATGGATACATACTAGTTTATATCGTCATAGGTATAATCGGTATAATACTCGGAGGAAACCTAGTAGTAGACTCATCAAAAGAAATAGCACTAAGCATCGGAATGAGCGAAACACTAGTAGGACTAACAATAGTATCCATAGGAACCAGCCTACCAGAACTAATAACCAGCGTAACCGCAGCCTACAACAAAAAAACAGACATTGCAATAGGTAACGCTATAGGAAGCTGCATATTCAACATACTATTCATCCTAGGACTAACAAACACCATATCACCAATAAAAACAACAAACATCATGTTCATTGACACATTAATCATGATCATAGTAGCAGTCATAACATACATACTAGCATACGATAAAAAAGATTTCAACCGCAAAGACGGACTGATACTGATAGCATTATTCCTAATTTACATGATATACATCATCCTAAGAAACTAAATCTCCCCCCCCCTAATACTTTTTTTATAAAAAATTTCAGATATACACTCCCTTTTTAAAAAAATATTAAAATAATAAAAAACATAACTATTCCCTTAAGACAATTAACAAAATAAATACGAGGTGTCAATATCAATAACATAATAAGAAAAATCTCACCCCTACTCTTCATAGCATTACTACTAATATGCATCTCCAGCGTATCAGCACAAGACAATACACCAGACACACACGAAAAGAAGATTACAAGCAACACCCATCAAAACACAACACTTACCCCCAACACCAAAAACAAACAAATCCATACAGTATATGTAAGCAAGAAAGGAAACGATTCAAACAATGGAACAGAAAATTCACCCAAACGAACAATAAAAAATGCAATAAAAAGCGTGAAAACAGGCGGAACAATCCACATAACACCCGGAAAATACTATGAATCAGGACTAACAATAAACAAGAACATTAACATCATAGGAGAAAACACGAAAACAACAATCATAAACAGCCAAAACAAACAAGCAATAAAAATAACAGCAAAAGCAAACCTAAAACATTTCACAATACAACAAGCAAAAACAAATGGTAGCGGCGGAGCAATACACAACAAAGGAATACTAAAACTAGAAAACATGACCATAACCACATCCACCGCAAAACAGAGAGGTGGAGCAATACACAACGAAGGACAACTAAGCATAACCAACTCCACACTCAGACAAAACAATGCAACAAATGGAGGAGCCATATACAATACCAACAAAGCACTGCTAAAAAACTGTTTATTCACAAAAAACAATGCAATGACAAGTGGTGGAGCTATTTACAACACCGCAAAACTAAGCATAAAAAACAACACATTCCACAACAACCGTGCCACAAATGGTGGAGCAATATACTCCAAAACAGGAAACCCCATCAAGATAAACATCACATACTCCCACTTCACACATAACACTGCAAAAACAGGCGGAGCAATCTACGCATACAACCACACAATACTCAACATAAAATACTCCACATTCAAATCAAACAACCAAAGCGCAATATACATTAAAACAGACCAGGCAGGAAATAACATATACAACTCCACATTCACCAAAAACAGTGCAACATACGGCGGAGCCATAAGAAACGCACACACAAACACTAGCATCAAAAAGAACACATTCCATGAAAACAGTGCAAACTATGGCAGCACACTACACAACTTTAAAGGAAACATAATCCTAAACTACAACATATTAACCGACAACAACAAAGACATATACAATAAGGGCAACATTAATGCAGATTATAACTGGTGGGGAAAAAACAATATAAAACAGTCACGAATCATCAATACAAAAGTAAATAAATGGTTATACCTCCACATCCAACACAAATACAGATACTTAATGAATAGCAGCATCAATACAACCATTTCAATCTATAATATATTTGATGGAAAAAAAATTACACCCATTTCCAGAAGTACAAACATCCCCGATTACCATATGAAGATAATAATGAAAAAAGACGGAAAAATTAAAAACTATAATAGTAATTCCGGTTATTGCAAGTTAACAAACAAATTTAACAAAGAAGGCAATGTAAACTTTATTGTAAAAGCACCACACACGATAGCCAATAACACATTAAACATTCATGCTACCGAAACTGCACACTTGTTTATGAAAAGTTTACAGAAAAATAATGCAGATACTGCAACATTAGAAATTAATGTTACAGACAACTTGAATAATACAATCCATGATGGAAGTCTGAAAATATATTTAAACAATAAAAAAATTCAAACAGTTAATGCATCCAGCAATAAAATCAAGATTTCAAAACATGATATAGGTGTTTATGATTTGAAAGTAGTGTTTGGTGCACCAAATTATCATAGCGTGTCAAAAAATGTTAAATTAACTGTTAATCCAAAGTCAGATTACACTATGAGAATAGTGAATAATCCTGCATTATTTACAGAAAAACGAGGAACATTAAGAACCATAATACGAAATAATAATAAAAAAACAGTGAATACGGGATTAGTAAAATTCTATTTGAATGACAAACACGTTGGAACATCTGAAGTAAAAAACAATCTTTCTACATTAAAAATTAATATGCCCCCAAAAGAAGGAAATTATTCCGTGAAAATGAAGTATTACCGGAATAATAAGTTCATAATAGCCTGTGCAGATATATTTACGGTGAATAAACCTGAAGCACAAATCAAGCAGGAAACATTTATTACATTAGCCGGCGATTTAATTTCCAATTCAAAAATAACATCCAATAAAAAAGATGTTTATTTTGCAATGGATAGAACAACAGCCTCATATAACTATAGTCCCAATGATATGAAAATAATGAATAATATTGCCTATAATTTAAGAAGCAATGGATTTAATGTTAAAACTGTTAAAAATGGTCCTGGAGAAACTTATGAAACTGCTCGTTACATGTATAAAAACAATGTGAGAAATAGTATTTGTTTCGTATTATGTAATGGTGTGGATGCTAACGTAATCAGAGAATATCTGAGAGGATATGATAATCTTCTTACAAGTGTTAGAAAGCGAGGAAATGATATTGTGCTTGGATGGTTCCATGGTGCTGGTGACATATATAATCCTGATGGTGAATATTATTATTGGCTGGAAAAGGCTTGGGATGACAATTATTCCAGGTGGGGTGGAATAAGTAATCCTCGGAAAACTATGGAAAAAGATGGAATTAAAATAGTGTTTGAAAGATATGATATGAAGGGTGATTCTGTTGCACGATCATTCATACAGTTATATGGTGGAAAGATCACACATGATATTCCGAAAAATTCTACGATTTGTTTAAAAACTAATATTTATAACATTAATAATCAGAACATGAGAGGAAATATTGTGTACACATTAAATGATAAAATGATTAAAAATGTTAGTGTAGAAGGCAAGGAGTATACATTCAAATATACCATGCCAAATAATGAAGGTACGTATAATATTAAAGCAACATATTACTCCAATAATAAAATGCTTTGTTCTACAGACAGATACGTGAAAGTTCAATAGGAATAATCATTAGCCACCCACCTCCTTCCCCACCCCATTTTATAAGTATTAACCAGATATTATCTTTTTTTTCAAAAAAATTATATCCTATTAGAAATATAATTATATTCTTAAGTCAAATTAATAGGAATTACATTATTATGATTAAGAAAATTTTCCCAATACTTGCCATAATATTAGTTTTAACCTGTATTTCAAGTGTAAGTGCTGAAGATAATCAGACACATAGCCTTCATAGTGAAAACACTATACAACATGAAACCAATCAGGTTCATAAAACAATAACAAAACAGACAAACACAACTGTTAAAAGCAGCACACAGACAAAAAGCAAGATATATGTAAGTACCAAAGGTAATGATTCAAACAATGGAACAGAAAATTCACCCAAACGAACAATAAAAGATGCAATAAAAAGCGTGAAATCTGGTGGAACAATCCATATAACACCCGGAAAATACTATGAATCAGGACTAACAATAAACAAGAACATTAACATCATAGGAGAAAACACGAAAACAACAATCATAAACAGCCAAGACAAACAAGCAATAAAAATAACAGCAAAAGCAAACCTAAAACTATTCACAATACAACAAGCAAAAACAAATGGTAGCGGCGGAGCAATACACAACAAAGGAATACTAAAACTAGAAAACATGACCATAACCACATCCACCGCAAAACAGAGCGGTGGAGCCATCTACAATGAAGGACAACTAAGCATAATCAACTCCACACTCAGACAAAACAATGCAACAAATGGAGGAGCCATCTACAATACCAACAGGGCACTGCTAAAAAACTGTTTATTCACAAAAAACAATGCCCGAAGCGGAAGCAGCATATACACGAACGGATACCTGAACATTGAAGAATGCAACTTCACAAAAAACCAGAACACAACAATATACATAACAAACAATGAAACACGCATAAAATCATCCAAATTCACATACAACAACGCAACAAATGGTGGATCCATATACAACAAGCAATCCATCCTAAAAATAAACAATGTAACATTCACCAAAAACAATGCAAAAACAAGCGGAGGAACAATCTACAACACAGGAACCACAAACATAAGAAACAGTCAATTCAAATCAAACACTGCCCATTATGGTGCAACAATAACCAACAAAAACACCACAATCCTACACAACAACAGGTTCAGCAACAATAACGCAACACTAAGCGGCGGAGCAATCTACAACACCGCAAAACTAAGCATAAAAAACAACACATTCCACAACAACCGTGCCACAAATGGTGGAGCAATCTACTCCAAAACAGGAACCCCCATCAAGATAAACATCACATACTCCCACTTCACACATAACACTGCAAAAACAGGCGGAGCAATCTACGCATACAACCACACAATACTCAACATAAAATACTCCACATTCAAATCAAACAACCAAAGCGCAATATACATTAAAACAGACCAGGCAGGAAATAACATATACAACTCCACATTCACCAAAAACAGTGCAACATACGGCGGAGCCATAAGAAACGCATACACAAACACTAGCATCAAAAAGAACACATTCCATGAAAACAGTGCAAACTATGGCAGCACACTACACAACTTTAAAGGAAACATAATCCTAAACTACAACATATTAGCAGACAACAATAAGGACTTATACAATAAGGGTAACATAAACGCTGATTATAACTGGTGGGGAAAAAACAGTATAAACAGGAAGAGAACAGTTAATATAAAACCAGAGAATTGGATCTACCTCACATTAACAATGAAAGAATCAGGATATGAAAATGAAAACATTACAACAACAGTATCACTAAACAACATATATGACGGAAAAAACATGAAACAATATGATGTAGAAAAGAAACTGCCGGAAGTACAGATAAACATCCACATGGACGGGTGTGGAATAAACAACCAATCATTCACAACCAACCAGACATACAGCAAACTAGTAAACAACTTTACTGAAATAGGAAAAGCAGTGATAACAGCAATACTAGATGATGAAAAACTAGTCCACAATACCACAATCCACAAAAATGTGAAAGACAAACGAATATCCGGAGTATACGTGCAACTATACTATGATGTAACACCAGCCCTTGTTAAAAGGTGGGTTAAAGCAGGAATTACTGATGTTTATGTTCAAGCAAAAGCATCCACTGATGAAACTGCAAACTTAAGAAAAACAATATCCCTGTGTAAAAATACTAATATAAGAGTTCATGCATGGGTAATATGTTTCAGAAACAAAAATGGAAAATTTGATGTTAGCACAACCCAACAAAACCGGATAAAAAACTTTATCAGAAAAGTAATTAATATTAACGGAGTGGACGGAGTTTCATTAGATTATGTTCGTTATAGTGGATTAAATCCATCAATCGTGAAACCAAAAGTCATCACTAACTTTGTGAAAAGTGTGCATACAATAGTTAAGAAACATGATGAAAACATGATAGTATCTGCTTCATTATTTGCTGAAAAAGGTGGTACGGTCAAATATTATGGACAGGATTATGCGGCACTTAGCCCATACCTTGATGTTATGTTGCCAATGACGTACAGGTACTCATATAAAGCAAGCAGGAACTGGATTAAGGAAGCAACACAGTACATTGTTGACCGAAGCCCATACTCACAGGTAGTGTCCGTGGTACAGACATATTATGAGAATTTGAATAAGATTCCTGTGAACGTACTTGAGAAGGATATAAAGGCAGGACTAATGGGAGGATCCGAGGGATATGTTCTGTTCCGTCAGGGATTGATAAGTGGCTATCCTAAATCAGCAGACAAATTATAATATATTCACCACCACCCCACATATCCCCTCCACATTTATATGACATGACTACTTTTTATAACACTATTTTGATATAATAATACCAAAGATTATTATAATAATTACAAACATAACTATATTCTTAAGTCAAATTAATAGGAATTACATTATTATGATTAAGAAAATTTTGCCAATACTTGCCATAATATTAGTTTTAACCTGTATTTCAAGTGTAAGTGCTGAAGATAATCAGACACACAGTATTACTAGTGAAAACACTATACAACATGAAAGCAATCATGTTGATAAAACAATAACAAAACAGACAAACACAACTGTTAAGAGCAGCACACAGACAAAAAGCAAGGTATATGTCAGTACCAAGGGTAAGGATTCAAACAGTGGAACAAAAAATTCACCAAAAGCTACGATAAAAGATGCAATTAAAAGTGTTAAGACTGGTGGAACAATCTACCTTGCCAGTGGAACATATGATGAATCAGAAATTTATATCGGCAAAAGTTTAAACATTGTAGGAGCTGCCACCAACACCACAGTAATTAACAGTAAAAACAAGCATACATTCACCATCAAAGCTAATGTTAAACTAAAAACATTCACCATTAAGAATGCCCGTGACAAAAATGGTGGAGCAATCTACAATAAGGGAAGCCTGAGTATTGAATCACTTAAAATAGAAAGTTCTAAGGCTACACAGATGGGTGGAGCAATCTATAATAAGGGTACTTTAAATGCATATAAAAGCACATTTAATGGCAACAATGCAATGTATGGTGGTGCAATTTACAATACAAACAAGTTAACATTAAGTAAATGCTCATTCACCAATAACAATGCCGGCAGATATGGTAGCAGTACCTACACTACTGGTTATATGAATGTTTATTCATGTAACTATGATAATAATAGGAACACATCCATATTCATTAAGAAAAACAACAGAAATCAAATAATAAGATCATCCTCCTTTAAGTCCAATAAGGGAATAAACGGAGGAGCCATATACAACCAGAAATCAAACCTGACAATAAGCAAAACATACTTCGGAAAAAACAGTGCAAAGAATGGAGGAGCAATCTACAATACAGGAAACATTAACATAAAACAGAGCACATTCACAGCCAACAATGCAAAGAATGGAGGAGCACTATATAACACGAACAAGCTAACCATAACAGACAATTCAGTTAAAAACAATGCTGCACAACAATCCGGAGGAGTAATATATAATACGGGAAAAACAATCATAAAAACAAGCAAATTCAATAAAAACAGTGCCGCTAATGGAGGAGTACTATACAGTAAAACCAGTACCAGCATTCGTTTAAACATCATGAAATCAGAGTTTACAAACAACATTGCAAAAGCAGGAGGAGCAATGTACATCAAGGACAAAAGCGAAGTGGACATTAGAAGCTGTGCCTTTAACAATAACAATAATAATGCAATATTCCTTAAAACCAGTGCTAAGGACAACATAGTATATAACTCTTCACTAACCAAGAATGATGCCCTACGAGGTGGAGCAATAAGAAATAATGGTGGAAAATTATTGCTTAAAAGTAACTACATATCAGCAAACAAGGCAACATGGGGTGGAGCATTATATAACAATAATGGACAGACAACACTAAAATTTAACACCATACTAAATAATGGTCAAAACGATGTATATAACAAGAAAGGCAGTGTACAAGCAGATTATAATTGGTGGGGTTCAAATAGTAGGCCAGCCACCAAGAGAACACAGAATGTTGCATTACATAACTGGATTTACATGACACTAAAGACTGCTAATACTGTTAAAGTAAACAATGCAGTTAAAACAACAGTATCATTAAAAAATGCATATAATGGTAAAAGGGTAACCAGTATTAGCCCTGAATTATATGAAAGTAAAATAATTGTAAAAATTAATGGTGCAGGCATAAGTAAAACATTAAACCTTAAAAGCAGGGGAGCAAACACGTTTACAACAAAATTTACTAAAACTGGTAGTGCCACTATTACCGCTACAATGAACAAGCAGCAGCTAAGAAATAGTGTTACAGTTACTTCAAAAACTTCCACGGGTAAGGTTACTGGACTGTTTGTACAGCGTGTTTATTCTGTTTCAAGTAGTGTGGTGAAAAGTTGGGTGAATGCTGGAATTACTGATGTATTCGTTCAAACACAGGCTTCATCAGAGGATACTAAGCTGTTAAGACAGACTATTAATCTGTGTAAAGGAACTAATATCCGTGTTCATGCATGGATTGTTTGTTTTGTGAACAGTAATGGTAACTTTGATATGAGTACTGCCAGACAGAATTTGGTTAAAAACTTTGTTAAGAGCACTATCAGAATATCTGGTGTGAGTGGTATTAATCTTGATTATGTCAGGTATAGTGGTACTAATCCTGGAATTGTTAATCCTAGCAGGGTTACGAATTTCGTTAAAAGTTTGAATTCAATTATTAAGGGTTATGATAGGAATATTATATTTTCTGCTTGTGTGTTTGCAGAGAAAAGTGGTACTGTCAAGTATTATGGTCAGGATTATGCTAAGTTAAGTCCTTATCTTGACTGGATTATGCCTATGACGTATAAGTATTCATATTCTAGTGGCAGAAGTTGGCTTAAGGATTCAACAAATTATGTTGTGAAGAAGGCAAAGTCATCTAAGGTTATTAGTATTCTTCAAACATACAATAATAATATTAATAGGTTAAGTTCTGGTGAGCTTGAAGGTGATGCTAGGGCTGTTATTAGTGGTGGTTCTTATGGGTATGTGTTATTCCGTTATGGTTTAATCAGTTCTTATCCTAGGGCTGCTAATAAGTTATGATTACGTGATTATTTGGTAATCTATTTTCTTCACCAACTTCTTTTTTGGATGAAAAATGTTAAAAAAATAGTAGGTTTATTTTTTTTGGGTTTATAATTATTTCTTTTTTTTAGTCTATGCTTTCGAGTTCTTTGTTTTTTCGCACATTATGTTCCCTGTTTAACCATGCGTTATCGTATGCACCTTTGAGTGTGTGCATGTCTACGCTGGTATATATTTGTGTTGTACTTAGGTTGCTGTGGCCGAGTAATTGTTGGATTGCTCTGATGTCAACACCATTTTTAAGTAGGTGTGTTGCGAATGAGTGTCTTAGTACGTGGGGTGTTACTTTTCTTTCTATTCCTGCTGCTTGTGCATATTCTTTTATCATGTATTGTATGTATCGTGGTGTTAGTGTATGGTTTTTCTGATTTACGAATAGGTATTCGTTTTCTACGCCCCGTTTTATCAGGTATTCCTTGATTAGTTCCAGTGTTGTGTCGTCAAATATTACTATTCGGTCTTTTTCTCCTTTACCTCGTACTCTTATTGTTCTTTCCTCTGGGTCTATTGTGTTAATTTTTAGTTTTATGAGTTCGGATACTCGTAGTCCCGTGGAGTATAGTAGTGTTAGTATTAGTTTGTTTCTGAGTCTGGATATGTTTTGGGGGTTATCTCGTTCTGGATCGTATTTATCATCTTTTGCATGTATTAGGTCGTATACTTCTTGTTCATTTAATGATTTTGGTAATGATTTTGTTCTTTTTGGTGCTTTTATTTCATCTGTTATTTCTATTTCTGCGAACATGAAGAACTTTTTCAGCACTACCGTTACTAGGTAGAGATAGTTTTGTGATACTTCGTTATCTCTTTTTAAATGTTGTAAGTATTTCTTAAATGCTCTTAGTAATCCTGCCTCGTTTTTTATTGTTTTTTGTTGAAGTAGGAATCCATAGAAACTGTGTAGTATTGAGGAATATGTTTTTAGTGTGTTTTGTGAATAGCTTTGAATATCCATTTCTAGTATGTAATCTTCTATTTGTTCTTCAAATTCTATTTCTTCCAAATAATTTTCTGACATATTTTTATCCTCCTATTGTTTCTATTACTAATGAAAAAAATGAAAAAAAATTGGGTGGTTAAAAGAATATTACTATTTTGTTATTATTTTTATTGTTTCAGGTTTTTTTACAACTTCACTCATTTTTACTGCTACCAGGTATTCGATGTTTTTTTCTTTTGATAGGTCTACTAGTCTTTGGCTTATTATTCCATCAAATACTACTGTTTGTATTTTGTTCTGGTTTGTTCTTATTTCGTTGAAAAGGTTTTCTACTTTGACTTCTTTTATGTTGTTGAATTGGTCATCGTATAGTATGCCTTTTCCTGTGCCTTTGATTTCGTCTAGAGCTGTTATGTATTTGTTTTGTTTTTTTACTGGTTTTTCTTGTTGTTCTGGTTCTTGTTTTTCTTCTTTGGTTTTTTCGTTTTTCTGTGTTGCTGTTGTTGTTTGTTGTTGTGTTTGTTTGTCTTGTTCTGCTTGTTTTATTTCTAGTTCTAGTTGGTCTTTTAGTTGTCTTGTTAGGTCTGAGAATTTTTCTTCTTCTTTTATTTCCTGTTTTGTTGGTGTTTTGTCGTTTGTTTTTCTTTTGTGATGGTAGTTGTGTTGGTTGTGGTTGAAGTTTGCGTGGTTTGTTATTTTTTCTACTGATGTTTTGTTTTTTAGTGCGTATATTACTTGGTCTTTGTTTAGGTATTCTACTTCTTGACCTCTTGGTGCTCTTGTTACGTAGTCTATGTCTCCTATTTGGAGTAGTTCTTTAAGTATTAGGTCTCCTCCTCTGTCTCCATCGAGGAATGCTGTTACTGTTCTTTCTTTGGTTAGGTCTGCTACTGTTTTTGGTACGTTTACTCCTTCTACTGCTATGGTGTTTTTTATTCCATATTTTAGTAGGTTTAGTACGTCGGATCTTCCTTCTACTATGAGGATTGCATCTGATGTTGGAGTGTTTGGTCCTGCTGGTAGTTTGTCTTCTCCGTATTCTATTATTTCTGGTACTTTGATTGATTCTTTTACTTCGTCGATCATTCTGGAGCTTTCTGGTGTGAATTCTTCCATCATGTTTTTGTATAGTTCTTTTGCTCTTTCTACTATTGTTCGTCTTTTTACTGCTCGAACGTCTTCGATTGAGGTTACTCTTAGACTTGCTTCACATGGTCCTACTCTGTTGATAGTTTCTAGTGATGCTGCTAGGATTGTTGTTTCTATCCTGTCTAGGCTTGATGGGATTATTATTTCACCTTTTGTTTTTCCTGATTTGTTGGTCATGTCTACTTTTATTCTGCCTATTCTTCCTGTTTTTTGTAGTTCTCTTAGGTCTAGGCTGTCACTTAGTAGTCCTTCGGTTTGTCCGAATATTGCTCCTACAACGTCAGGTTTTTCTACGAATCCTTTTGCGTTTATTTGTGAGTGTATTAAGTATTTTGTTGTTGTTATTTCGTCCTTGAAAACATAGTAATATTCTTCATCATCATGATATTTTGCATTTTTATGAGTCATTTTATCGCCTTAGATTTCATAATGTATCTATTTTTATGCGAAGAGATGAAAAATAATTTAATACTTATTTTTTGTGTTTATATATTAGTATGATTTTAAGAATAATTCTCTTTGTATGCCCGTTTTTTCTGGAGTGTATTTATATTTTTTTCTCCATTTTATGGCCGTAAGAGTTTTTTTTTATTCTTAATTTATTATTATTTAATTAAGCATATTTTATAACTACTTCGTTATATCATATACACATATTATTTATTTACATCATGTTATATTAATACATATGTTATTATAATCCAAAGATATATTAATTAAATTAAACATAACTTATATCATAACTAGTTGTATGTTTTATACAATGCATTTTTTTGATATGATTTTAACTTAATAATAATACCAAACTATAAAATAAGGTTCCATATAATAATTTTTATTGTGAACCTATAGGGTATTAACAAATCATAATAATATATTTTGAGGGAAATTAATGGCAACTAAAGTAGTAGAAATTAAAACTTTAAAACAAGGAAAATACTTAGTATTAGGCGGAGAAGCTTCAAAAATTACCAGCATTTCAACATCATCACCTGGTAAACACGGTGCAGCAAAAGCACGTATCGAAGCAGTAGGTATCTTTGATAACCAAAAAAGAAGTCTTGTAAAACCTGTGAACGCTAAAGTTGATGTACCTATCATTGACAAAAGAGCAGGACAAGTAATTGCATTAATGGGTAGCGAAGTACAAATCATGGACTTAGAAACCTACGAAACAATCGATTTACCAATACCTGAAGACTTAAAAGATGAAATCGTAGAAGGTAGAGAAATCGAATACATCGAAGCAATGGGTAACATGAAAATTATGAGAACCAAAGGTGGAAACTAGAATTAGTTAAACCCTTTTCTCTAATCCTTTTACCCCCCCAAACTACATATACAGTTCTATTTTTAACATATTATCAGTTTTTAATCTTGATTTTAACAATTAATAAGGCATTCTTCATTTTTTTTAATCATATACGATTTAAAAGATTAATTTAAATTTAATACATATGCAAAAATAGTTAAGTTCTTTAAGATACTTGAAGCCCAATTATTATATATTATGAGAAATAAATATAATGATTAGTTAATTAGCTATATGAGAATGATATGGTATTTAAAATTTAATTAAGAAAAGCTCTACAAATGATGAATAAGATATATAGTATAATCTTTCAAAATTTTTTTTATAATAAAAAGAATATTTTGAATCTTTTCATAAATATTTTAAATACTTTAATTATTCTTTCCAAAGAATAGGGAAAATAAATCTACACAATTTAAATCCTGAGTATATTCGGAAAGTATAGCTAATGATTAATAGAATTTAATAATAAGTTCTATTTATACTACATAACTTTTTTTAAAAACAAATATTACCATAATAACTTAAAAAAAAGTAAAATAAATAATTTTTTGTGGGGAGTTTAATCTCTTTTTGGACCCATATAAATAACAGGCAAATGAATTTCAGTAACAGTATCCTCAACAGGAGTTCCAGGATCTGCAGGAATATAAATCTCTGTTATAGGACCCACAATATCATAATGATTTTCCACAGCATATTCAACCATTTCACGAATAGACTTGTTAAAATTCTTATGTGAACCCCTATGAATAGCAGACAGCACAGTATGACTTGCCAATTCCTTTAATCCAAGCTTTCCAAGACGTCCAGCTGGCTTTCCACCCATGTCAAATGATTTTATAGGCATTCCCACTTCAAATATTTGATCATTTTCTGCATGTTCTTCTAAATCATTATCATATGAACCATAAGGATATCCTACTGCTTCAAGATTATTATCAGCAATCAATTCCCCAACTTCTTCAATAAATTCAGGTAATTTGCTGAAACTGTCAATGTGTGGCACATAAGCTAATTTCTGGTCCGGTATCTTTTTTTCTACTATTTCCATCTTATATCATTCCATTAATATCAAATATATATTTTTTTTTATTCGTTTTTTTAATGAATTCTCTTATAATTATTTATATGATTTATCTTACTTTATTTTTTTCCTTGCAAAAAATATTATGATTTTCAGGAAACATTGATACCTCTTACATACTAGTTATTATGAAGTTAATGAAAAATTGGATTACAATCCCAATTATTTATTGGATACCCCTTGTAATCTACTAACTTCATACAATTTTGTTAATATAATGAATGGAGGAATCGATGACAATGTTAAAGTCAAACAGGATTATGTGCCTATTGTTTGCAGTGGCAATTATTGTCCTGGTTCTCGGACAAAACAGTGCAAGTGCCGCATGCATGGATTCACAGGACAACATGACAATAGATGCTGATAACACTGCCAGGGCCATTGATAATCCAGAATATATAGAGAGTAAAACAGTGAAGAAAGATAGTCAGAGAAATGTTAAAAACAGTCCGGAGGAAGTGACGTTATCAATGGAGGATGTTGAAGCAGACTTTGGTGAAGTTGCAGACATGAATGTTATAACCACGCCCGTTGTGGATGAGGGTATAATCTCTTGGTATATTAATGAGGGAATTGTTGGTGCAAGAAATTTATCCAATTCTCCTGCAAGTCTACCAGTGGATACAACAAATTATGTTCCTGGGACTTATACTGTTGAAGCAAGATATACTGGTAGTTTAATACATAACACTGCCTCCACTACTGCTATGCTAAAGATTAATCCAATGGATAGTTACGTGGATAATGTTGTCACTAACTTTAATGATGATAACGATATTGATGTTACCCTTAATATGAGGGGTGATGAGGATATTATCAGTTATGGTAACTTTTATGTTTATCATGGAAGTGAATTGATTAAATCATTGGAGCTTGAGGATGAGGATGTTAGTTTCACCATTGACAAGAAGTACAATAATGAGGTTTTAACCTTTGAATGGGTTGGTGATGAATATTATCGTAGTTGTCGCACCAATTACCTTGTGAGTGTGCCTAAGTTCAGAAGTAACATTTACATGGCTTATCCTAGTGGTTTTCAGGGCTCTGTTATTTCGCAGCCTGTCACTTTTTATAGTGATCGTCTTGTGAATGATGGTGTTCTTGATGTCTATGTTGATGGTGATTTGATAGAGGAGTACAATGTCACTGGAGGTGTTGTTGTAGACTTTGACCTATCCGAGTATAGTGCCGGAGTTTATGATGTTTATCTTGACTATTATGGTAGTGACGTGTATGAGGATTCTGGTTATGCTACCACATTGACTGTGCGCCAGGTGAACACTACCCTGTACACTTATAATGTGAGTGCTCATAAGAATGATACCGTGTATTTGAGAGCTGGTGTGTATAATTATGTTGATGATACCAGTGAGGGTATGATTGAGTTTTTCCTGGATGGGAGGAGTATTAAGACTGGATGGGTTAACAGTGTGACAGTTAATGAATCTTATGTGATACCTGACAGTTTAGATTTTGGTGAACATGAACTTAAGGTGGTTTATTATGGTTCTAACCGTTACAGTGGTGCTACTGGTTATGCTGTGTTAAGTGTGGACCGGTATGCTAATTCGTTAAGTGTTCGTAATGTGTCTCTTAGTGATGTGGGTAGAGTTGTTGTTAATGTTCGTGAATATTCCTATAATATGAGTGTGGATGATGGAATATTGGATTATTATGTTGATGGGGAACTTGTTGGAAGTGTTCCTGTTAATGGTAACATTACTTGTATTGTTTTACCGGAGGAATATTCTGGTGACAATGAGTATGAATTGTTAGTGTGTTATCATGGTTCCGGTAAGTTTGAGGATGCATCTCTTAACACATCAATACATCCAAATAAGACAAATACAAGTACCAGATTATACACGTACACCAGCACGGAAAACAAACTTAACCTTACAAGTTATGTTTATAGTGCAAACTATGCAAATATTAGTGAGGGCAGTGTAGAATTTTACATAAACGATACCATGATAGGTAGCTCAAGCGTAGAAAATAACATGGCAAACATGATAGTGGACATGGACCAATACGAAGACAAAACATACCAAGTAAAAGCAGTATACACAGGAAGCAAAATATACAGAACATCACAAAACAATACAAACATAAACTACAAAAGAAACCAAAAAGCAGTAAACATACAAACACCCGGAACAATAAACACAAAAGCATCAAACACAATAACAATCACAGTCAACCTAACAGATTACAACCAAAACAAACTACCAATACAAACAAAAATCAACATAAGCATACTAGGAAACGAACACACAATACAGACAACAAACGGAACCGGAACATTCACATACACAATACCATCAAACACACCAGAAGGAACATACAACATCACCATGACATCACAAGCAACAAAAGACTACAAAGAAGCAAAAAGAACAATAAAACTAAACATCATAAAAGAAGACCCATACATAACCAGCCAAAACACCATAAGAACAATAATGGGCGAAAAAATACAGATAAACGCAACACTAAACCTAAACCATGAAATACTAAGAGAAAACATAATAGCAATACTAAAAATAAACAACAAAACAATATACCAGGGAATGTTCCAGAACGGAGAATTCCAATACAAACTAGCATTAAACAAGAAATACACAGACGAAAAATACAACATAACAATAATCTCAATAGAAAACAGCCAATACCACAGAGCAGAGAAAAACATAGAACTACAACTAAGCCCAAGAAACACATACATAACAAGCCACAACATAGAAAGCAAGAACGGAGAACAAATAATAATCGACGCAACAATATACGACTCCCTAACCAGAACACCAGTCAAGGGAACATCAAAAGCATGCATAAAAATAAACGATGTAACACTAGACAATATCAACGTAGTAAACGGACACCTAGTCTACTCATACAATAACGATTACTCATCCAAAGACTACAACATAAAAATAATCTACGGAAGAAACAAGATATACAACAACAGCACATGGAATGGAACACTAACAATAAAAAGCAGCAAACTAAAAATAGCAACACACAACATACAAACACAAGCATACAAAACAATAAACATAAAAGCAAACATACTAGCAGAAAACAAACTGGCAACAGGACCAATAAAAACCGTTGTAAAAATAAACAACAAAACAATACACGAACAAAACATAACCAATGGAAAACTATCATTCAACTACACATTACCAGAAGAAGTAGGATCCGGAAAATATAACCTGACAATAATAGCAGGAGACACAAGAAAATACGTGGGAGAAACAAATACCGTAAACCTAACAGTAAACAAGAACTACAAACAAATAATAACAGAAAACATCACAGCAACACCACAAAGCACTGTGAAAATAAGGGCAAAAATAGTGGACATAGAAAACAATACAGTAACAGTGAATACAAAAGTCAACATCAAAATAAACCAGCAGACAATCACGGACATGAACGTAACAGATGGAATCATAGACTATGACTACACATTACCAGAAACAGTAAGACAAGGAACATACAACCTGCTAATACAGGCCGGTGAAACAAGCGGATACTACCATGCAACAACAATCACACACCTGAAAGTAGAATAAACCTGAAAACACTATTAATCCCCCCACATTTCTTCTTTTTTTATATGTGAAAAAATATATTCTTAAAGTATTTTAATATTGATAATAATATAATAATATACAGGAAAATTTTAGATGAAAAACTATAAACGGAGGAATATAATGAGAAAATATAGTCCTGTAATAGTATTATTAGTATTAATTCTATCATTCATAACAGTTGTATCAGCAACAGATGTGAACCATACAGAAGACACCACTAGTAATACACTAATCTCCAAGGAAAGTACTGCAACCACAGCAGACATTATTTCCGAAAAAACAGTCACCAAAAAAACAACAAACAAAACAGAAAAGACAAGCAAAAAAGACACAAACAACAATGACGACTGCTGTACATCAATCATCCAAGGAAATAATGTAGACAGTGTAGTATCATTTAGAAGAGATTCATCAAGTTCCGTGACACTAAACATTACACACAACAACACATACATCAAACAACAAAAAGGTTCAGGAACATACTTTTTCCACGTGCTAATAAACAATAAAGGATGGGTAGTAGGAAACGGTGGAAACGATTACAACACAACCAACATGGAAATTGAGAAAAACGCAATACAGATGATCGAAAAAAACAGCATAACAAAAAAAGACTTCAACAACATCATGGACATAAAATCAATATCCTCAAGAGGACACTTTGTAATAAAAGCACCAAACGGAACATACGCATTATACATAAAATACTATAATAAAACATACAACGAAACAGGCACACTAAAACCAGGACAATGCTTAGTAATTCCAAACGATCCAACATACTTCAAAAAAGGAAAATACCAAACTCTCAGCGGAAACGCATACATAATAACATCATCAAGAATACTAGCAGCAAAAGACGAATACGGAGTTGAAAGAAGAGACATTATCACATACTCCTATAAACGTAACGCAACAAAATCCAACGTAAAAATATACGCATGTAACGATGACGGAAGATACGTTAACAAAAGCACAGGAAAACTAGTGGACAGCATAAGAACAAACACAAAATTCTATCCTGCAAGCGAAATCCCATCACTAGAAAAATGGTTACTAATAGATGACGTTAACTTCACAACAGGAAAACTCAACACAACAATAAAATCAAAAAACATTAAAGTAAACAAGGAAGACATTGTTCTAACAACAACAGTAACAGATGAAAACAACCAGAAAGTTAACAGCGGATTCGTATCATTCCTATTCGACAACAGAACAATAAAAGATGAAGACGGCAAAGTAATCTATGTTAATGTAACCAATGGTACAGCATCCATAAACCATACAATATCCAACTTCTGGAAGAAAACAAACCACACATACTATGCAAGATACTATGGTACATCCCAGTACATGGCAAACAAGGGTAAAGCAGCAAAAGTCACAGAAGCAAACGTTATAAGCCTAACAAGCTACCATGCACCGGAAACAAGATTCGGAACAAACCTCACAATAAATGCACTAGTACTGTATAAGGCAGATAATACTACAATAGACGGGGGACACGTTCTCTTCAAGGTAAATGGTAAAACAATACGCAACCCTGACAATTCAACACTAACCATAGATGTAGTATCAGGTACTGCAGTGTTCAACCTTGATCTTGACGAAAAATATTCTGCAAAACCATACAAGGTAACAGTAGTATATGGTTACGGAGTATTCCGTGAAGAATACAATACAACAGTAAGCATACATAAAGTTCCAACAAACGTTACAAACACACTAGTAAGTGTGAAAGACACTGTAGTGCATGTTGTAGGTAAGTTTGTGGATGATAATAAGAAACTCATACCATACAAATCATACCTTAGTGTTAAAATTGATGGAAAAACTCTTAAGGATTCAAATAATAAGACAATGAAATTCAATATAACAGATGGTAAAATTGATTTCTTCTTTGTACTTAAAAACACTTATAAGAAGGGAAACCATACCCTGACACTAGTAATTCCAGAACTTAGAGAAACACTCGGAGTAAGAGTTAACACTACTATGACAATCGTAAAGAAAAAAGTCAGCACATAAAAACTAGGCAAATTTCTTTTTACAAACAATGAACATACCCATAAAGAGAATGTTCAAATCACCCCCCCAACCAATTTATTACAATCAAGTAATAATATTCCAACATTAATTTTTTTCCAAAACTTATAATTTAAACAAATAAATTATTTAACTAATACAGTAAATATAATATCATTTAAAAACAATAAATATAAATTAACAAAAATGTGAAACTAGATGATATTATGTTTAACAAGAAAATTAAAATGATGTTACTACTAGTTTTATTAACAACACTACTGATAGGAATTACAAGTGCAACAAATGTTAGCAAGGATGATTCCAACAAACTGATACAAAAACAGGAAAACAAAATCATTACAAAAACAGTTAATAATACAGGTACAACATCAAAAATAAAGACAAAACTAACACTAAACAAAATAAAAAACACACAATACAAGAAAAACACGACCATAACAGGCAGTTATGAAGATGCTAATGGCAGAAAATTAAAAAACACACTCCTACAAATAAAGGTCAACAACAAAACATACAAAACAAAAACCAACAACAAAGGAACATACAAGTACACAATCAAGGCAAACACTCCCGGAACAAACAAGGTAATCATATCCTACCCTGGAAACAAAAGATACACCGGAACAAGCATCAAGAGCACCTTCCAAGTAACAAGCAAAGCCACCCAAATAAAACTAGACAAAGTACCAGACACATACTACAACACATACACCAATATAAGCGGATACTACCAGGACAAAGACCAGAACATACTAAAAAACACGATACTAACAATACAAGTAAACAATAAAAAGTACCATGCAAAAACAGACAAAAACGGACACTTCAACTACAAATACAAAGCCAAAACAATAGGAAACAATAATATAACAGTAAGCTACAAGGGAAACCAGAAATATGCAAAAACAGAGACAAAAACAGTATTTAATGTTAAAATTAACCCAACACACATAAAACTCAACACCATCAGTGCAACCAAATACAAGGAAAACATGACCATAAGCGGAAAATATCTGGACGCATACAACAAAGCATTAATTAACACGCGCCTCAAAATTAACATTAACGGAAAAAATTACACGACAAAAACAGATAAAAACGGATTATTCAAACGTAACATCCCTGCAAAGAAAACCGGAAAACACAATATAACGGTAAGCTACAATGGAAACACATATTATTCACCTACAAAGGCAAGTACAACAATTAATGTCACACCATTAAAGACCAGAATTATTTTAAATAAAACCTCTGCAAACATAAAAGCAGAGGAGTATACAGAAATATGGGGAAAATTTGTTGATGAAAAGGGAAATATTCTAAAGAACACCAGATTAGATATTAATCATGAAGACTATTATTATTTACATACAGATGATGAAGGTGTGTTCTCTGATATTCTTTATCCGAAAGTCGTTGGAGAAATGACATTAAACATTTCATTTAATGGAAATGATAATTATTATCCTTCAAGTGTATTGAAAACTTTTAATGTTGGAAAAATGGATACTGAGATTATCATAGATCACAATGGTATTTTTGAACTTGGAAAAAATGTTAGTGTTGACGGATATGTATATCCTTCAAGTGAATATATAAATAATATGCCAATAGAAATTACAGTAAATAATAAAGACAAACGTAAAATCCGTTTAGATAATTTAAATAGTTTTAATATAAAATTTAAGGCAGATACTGTGGGTGTGAATAATATTACGGTTAAGTACTTTGGAAATAACGAATCATATAATTCAAGTGAAACTAAAACATTTTATGTTTATGATGTTGCAGAATCTAGTTTAACTATACCTTATACAAATGATAGTGTAATTGATAAAGGATATGAAACTTATTCCATGAATGATTTTGTTGGAGATGAGTCAATTACCTCGGATATTTCACTATTTAGTGATTATGGTATGCCAGTTCATAAGTTTGTTAAGGCAAAATTTTATTTAAAAGATGATAAAGGTAATATTATCACTATGATGGACACTTATAAAGACGAAACACATATTTCTGTTACTCACAGTAAGAAGTTCACTCCGTATAAGGTAGATCTTACTATGAAAAAGTTAACTGATTTTGAACGGGAAAACTATGTTTACTTATAATAGATACTTATTAGTTTAACCCTATTATTACTTCAATTAATGATGTAATATTATTCTCTTCTTTTTTTTTAGAACAAAAAATTTTTTTAAAATAAAATTAGTAAGAAGAATGTGTTATTTATTCTTCTTTTGGTAGGATTGATGTTGTGATTCCTGATGCTAATGCTATTTTTATTAAGTCTCCTACTATGAATGGTACTACTCCCATGAGTAATAGTTGGGTTAGGCTTAATGGTGTACCTGTTTTTGCTAGCATTGCATTGTATAATCCTATTAATCCTGGGATGTATATGAATACAAAGTTTGCTATTAGCATTAGTATTACTGTTTGAACAGGTTTTCTAGCATTGACATAGTGGTCGAACATGTATCCTATGAATGTTGCTGCAAATATGAATCCTATGATGTATCCTCCACTTGCTGCGAATATGAATGATAGTCCGTGGTTCATGTTGGTAAACCATGGCATTCCTATTATACCGAGCAGTGTGTAGAGTATCATACTGAATCCACCGTATTTACCTCCGAGGAATACTCCTGCTAGGAGTACTGCGAATGTTTGGAAGGTTATTAATACTGGACTCCATGGTATTGCAATTGATACTTGTGCCATTAGTCCTGTGAAGCATGCTACTGCGAATGATAGTAGTACCATTGTTGTTGTGCTTGCATTGTTTCTCCAGGAATACCATGAGTATTGTATTTGGTGGAGTTTATCAATATTTGATGTTATAGGCATATTATTACCTCATTATTTTGATTATATTCTTGTAATACTTGTTTTTTTGTTTATGTGTTATTTTATTGTATTACAAGAGTATTAAAATTGGTTTACTTTTAAAGTTATTACCATATTATTATTAGTTTCTAATAGTTATTATTATTTTGGTTTAAAATTTGGTTTAAATTATTCTGTGAAAATTAATTTTATCTGATTTTGGTTGATTGTATTGCTTGTAAACTTTTGTTTTGATATTAATAATAACATTCAAGAATATGAAGTGAACAATTCTTTCATCATATTGATTAGATGACTGATTATTATCATGTTAGTGTTAAGTCTTATCAGTATTAATGAATATTGTTATGAGTATTTTGAATTACTCTTATAAAACCAGTTTTAATAATAATTTGGTGTAGATGATTAAAATAAAAAATGGTGAATATGGAGTGTTATAGGTTTACTCCAACATCCAATTGTTCGGTTAATTCCTTGTAACGGTTACGTATTGTAACTTCTGTTACCCCCGCAATGTCTGCAACATCACGCTGAGTTTTTCTTTCACCCAAGAGTACACTTGCAATGTATAATGCTGCTGCTGCAACACCGGTAGGTCCACGACCACTAGTTAGTCCATTGTCCATTGCCTTGTTAATTATTTCTATTGCCTTAGATTGCACTACACCTGAAAGGTTTAGTTCACTTGCAAATCTTGGAACGTAATCTATAGGACTTGTTGGAGGTAATCTGATATGTAATTCTCTGGTTAAGAACCTGTATGTTCTTCCAACTTCTTTCTTGCTTACACGTGATACATCGGCTATTTCATCGAGTGTTCTTGGTACTTTACATCTTCTGCATGCTGCGTATAGTGATGCTGCCACTACTCCCTCAATACTTCTTCCTCGTATGAGTTTGTTTTCTACTGCGTTCCTGTATACTACTGATGCTGATTCACGTACTGATCTTGGCAGTCCGAGTCTTGAGGAGTCTCTGTCCAGTTCACTTAATGCAAATGCAAGGTTTCTTTCTGTTGCTCCACTGATTCTTATTTTTCTCTGCCATTTTCTTAGCCTGTACCATTGTGCCCTGTTTCTTGCTGGTATGTCTCTTCCATAGATGTCCTTGTTTCTCCAGTCAATCATTGTGGAGAGTCCTTTGTCGTGTATTGTGTAGGTGATTGGTGCTCCTACTCTTGTACGTTTGTCTCTTTGTTCATGGTCGAATGCTCTCCATTCTGGTCCCATGTCCACTATGTTATCATCTATTACGAGTCCACATGCCCCACAGACTACTTCTCCTCTTTCATGGTCGTTGATTAGTTTTGTTGATCCACATTCTGGGCAGATGGTTTCTTGTTTTTCCATTTCTGCCACGTCTTCTTTCATTTGTTCTTTTTCTGATATTCCTGAGAGGTTGTCCAGTTCTCGTTCTAGTTCTTCGGAGTCTGTTGTGTCGATTTTTATGATTTCTTCTACGTCGAGGTCTGAGTTTGACATGAGTTCTATGTCTGAGTCTTCTGGCATTACTACATCTGTGCTTCCCATGGATCCTGACATGAAGTCTCCTAGGTCGTCGTTTGAGGAGTCATCTTCTGTGTTTCTTTTTTTGTCGTCTCTGAAGTTGTCCATTATTTCTAGTAATGGGTTTGGTTGTTTGTTTGAGCTTTCCGGTTTTTTGTCTTCTTTTTTGTCTTCTTGTTTTTTCTTGTTTTTTCTTGGTCTTCCTGGGCCTCGTTTTTTAGGAGGTTCTTGTTTTTCTAGTATTGTTGTTGTGTGTTTGTCGTCCTGTTCTATGTCTTGTGTTGGGGTTGTTTTCTTGGTTTTTTTAGGTCTTCCGGGTCCTCTTTTTGATTTTGCCACTTTTTTGGTTGGTTCTGTTTTTTTGGCTTTTGTTTCTGTTTTGGTGGTTGTTTTCTTTGGCTTGGTTTCTGTTTTGGTGGTTGTTTTCTTTGGCTTGGTTTTTGTTTTTGTTTCAGTTTTGGTGTTTCGTGTGTTTTTCACGCTTTTTCTGGGTCTACCTAATCGTTTTTTTCTTCTTAGAATTCCTGCCATTTTTTCTCCTCCTTTTTTTATTTTGTGTGGATAGATATACTTCTTCTCCCGGTTTGGCTTTTTTGTATTTGTGGCTTGTTTTTATGGAAATGTATGGTTTTTTGGTGCTTCCGAATATGTCGTTTATTCGTCCTATTGCTTGGTTTTTGTTGTTTGTTATTGTGGATCCTATCCGGGGGGTTTTGTTTGTGGGTACAATTATCTTGTTTGTGCTTGTTATATGACTTATTGTACCTATTTTATTTTTTTGTGGTTTACTTTTTGTCATTTTATATTATTTTTATTATTTTTTTTTATGATAATATGATTAAAATAAACACTATTGTATTTGCTGTAAGTATATTATTGTCTAGAATGAGCTTGTTTGTTTTTGGAGTTCATCGTATTTCATGGTTTTTGGTGATTATTTTAATATTATTATTTTCAAATCAGCTATTAATTTAATAGAGATTTTATTGCTTTTATTTATACTTAACTGTAATTATATAATAATACTTTACTTGTCTTAATATAAATACTTTTGGATACATTTATATAGTAAATTGCAATACAATGAAAAAAGCTCCATAAAAAAAGTAACAATAATTCTTAAAAAATAAAATAGAAATAGAATAAAAAGATAAAAAAATATTAAAAGCCAACAATATCATCCAAACGCTTATTATCCTCAAATAATTCCTTAATAATTTTTTGTTCAAATTTTTTAATATTATTAACTTCCTCTAAGACTTCATCAATCTTATCCCTAGGAATAACAACCACACCATCAGAATCACAAACAGCGAAGTCACCAGTCCTTATAACAAGATTATTAATAAGCAAATCTTCACCTATAACTCCCCTATTTAATGGAAGTCCCGCCCGTGACATTGTTGTACGAGAAAATAATGGAAAACCTAGCTCAATTATTTCACTAGTATCCCTGGATGCTCCAACAATAACAGTTGCCTTCACACCATGAGCATATGCAGCACTAGAAGCCAATTCACCCCACACAGCATACTCATCATCAGAGCACTTGATGAATAATATTTCACCAGGCTGACAAGCATATATTCCCTTAATACATGTTCCCCAATCATTGGAGTTAGTGTCAACAGTACGAATAAAACCTGACACCCTATCAGTCCCATTCAATGGTTTAACATCCCTGACCAGGCCATACTCCCCATACAAATTCTTCATAGCATCAGACACATTATCACTACTTGATTTCTCTAAGATATTATCCAATGTTATTTCATCAGCCATGATGACTTCCTCATCCTCTGTTGCTTTCTTATTAAAGTGTAATATACTATTTGGTGTTATCTTATTTTTACTCATGAATAATCACTTACCATGTACTAAAAAAATAAATAATATAAATAAAAAAATTAGGCGGTTAAAAAGAAAAAAATTTAATCCTGAGGTGTTGTAACTTCTTCAACCAGTTTTCTGCCGGCAACAACCTCATCAACACTATGTACACTTGCACCATAATGTTCTATTGCTTCCCTGATTTTATCATAGTTAAGATCTTGTCCTTCCATAGTAATTTTAACATTTTCAGTGTCCTTATCAATTTCCATCAAGGTAATATTAACACCATCCACACCATCAAGGCTACTTAAATACATAGCAAATGATGGTAATGAAGGTGAATGCGGTTTCAATATATCTAAAACTACTCTTATTAAAGCATTGTCCATTTGTATATAATCCTCCGATTATTCTAATCGATTACTTTATTCTAATAATATACTTTGTTAATTATATAAGATATACTTTTAATGAAGTATCCCCCAAAAAAAAATATGTTTAAAAAAAAAATATTTAGAACAATGGGTGGTTAATTATTTTCTTAAAAACATGAAAGCAATCCAAACAATAATAACTATTGCAAACACAGCATACATAATCTTTCTCTGTTTAGCCACTTGCTGCTGCCTTAGCTGAAATTGTTCCTGACATTGATCAGAACAGAATGATTCAGACATTGGTATAGGTTTTCCACAAATTGCACAATGCCTATGAGCTTCAACTACCATATTCTCCCCCTCCACTTATTCACTTGTTATTAATGTACCAATAGGCTCAGTAATAGCAGTTCTAACATTTTCCGGATTATTACCATTAACTATTACTGTTTTAATTCCGGACCGTTTAATAATCTGTATAGCTGTTTTATCAATAAATTCATAAGTACCAGCCTTAGTATCATTGCCTGACACAATCTCCATGAGCTTATCAGCTGTTACCTCACTGAACATTACTGCATCATCAAACTTGTTAGGATCCTTATCATATAATCCGTCAACACTCGTTGCATTAACCACAAGGTCTGCTCCAACATATTCTGCCAGGATGCTTCCCACAGCATCAGTACTATGTGCAGGTTCTGTACCGCCCATAATAACAATTTTACCAGTAGCAGAATACTCAAGTGCCTGCTGGAAGTTTGTAGGAATTGATGGATATGAAACATCCTTAAGTGCCAGTTGAAGTAAACGTGCATTTATACGGGTAACCTGAATACCAATCTCGTCACAAATGGACTCACTTTCACCCATATCCCTTACAACGCCTATATAATCACGTGCAGGTCTTCCTCCACCAACAACGATGAAAATTTCATGTTCTTCATTAATCTGTCTGATAATATCAGCATACGCTTCAAACTTTTTGTTATCATACTCTCTGAGTAAGATAGATCCACCTATTGTAATTACTATTCTCATACTAATAGCATTCTCCATAAAAATTTTATTTAACATGAAAATCCTAAGATTCACATGTTCTATTAATACTAATTTATCTAATAAATTATTTTTATAATTAACTATAATTAAAGAAATTATTCTAAAAAAAAGAAATTATGATAGAGAAGTAAAAGAGAATACTTCCCCCTCATATAATGAAGATTAGGTAAATGTTTTAAGCTACGGATATAGTACTGGTCTTACTGTAAGCATTGTAACGATCATTACCAGGATAAGCTAATGTGAGCTTGTAAGCTCCCTTATTTGCCTTAGTAGTGTAAGTGAATGTACCTTTATTGTTTGTCTTAGCTGTTCCCTGTTTACCATTCAATGTTACCCTTGTAAGACTGTTCATAAGAGGACGTTTATTACGGTCAATAAAAGTACCTTTAACAGTAACTTTACCATTTGCATATTTAACTTCATCAAATGTGATGAGTAAATCCTGTTTTGCAACATTAAATGAAGTTTTAGCACTTGCCTTATTATACTTAGCATTACCAGCATAACTAGCAACTACATTGTTAGCACCCATAATGGTAGCTCTTGTCTTAAGAACATATAAACCGTTCTTATCTGTTTTTGCCTTGTATGTTTTATCATTGATCTTAATAGTTACCTGAGTGTTCATCACTGCTTTACCATTACCATCAACAAGTTTACCACTGATTGCAAGATCATCCTTGAACTTAACAGAAGCAGCCACCCTGTCAACTGTTAATACAAGATCCTGTTTAACAACTTTGAATGTTGCCTTTTTGGTAACCTTATTGTATTTGGTGTTACCAGCATAAGTTACTGTTACATTGTTTGTACCCATACTTGTTGCAGTAGTAGTGTACTTGAATGAACCATCCTTAGCAGTTTTTACACTAGCAGATTTGCCGTTAACTTTAACTGTTAATTTAACACCAGATAATACTTTACCATTAGCATCAGTGAAAGTACCAGTTACTGTTACTTTGTCCTTGAATCTGACAGAACTTACAGCATCAATATTAATTTTTGGAGTTGCCTTGTTAACTTTGAATGTGGTCTTAGCACTACTGCTGGTGTACTTATCATTAGCAATGGATGATACTGTTACATTATTAGTTCCAATATTCCATGCAGTTGTAGTGTACTTGTATACACCATTAGCACTTGTAACTACCTTAGTGGATGCAGCATTAATTTTTATGCTGACCGGCATGTTATTAAGAGCAGCACCACTTGCATCAGTTACTTTACCAGTTATTACAACACTGCTTCCAATGCTTGTAGTGTTAACTTTACCTACTGTTACTTTAGTATCTTTCTTAGCTGTTAAATCTTCGATAATTTTATCCTTATCTTCTACTTCTTTAGTTAAGTCGTTGACTTTGTTTTGAGTGTCATTTAACTGTTTTGCTAGGCTGTCTACTGATTTTGCAAGGTCGTCAAATTTTTTGTTGGTTTCGTTTAATTGTTTAGTAAGATTATCATTAGCACTTGCTAGGTCATCTGCTTTCTTGTTAGCAGCGGCCACATCATCAGATAACTTATCATTAGCATCTGTTAAATTATCAACTTTAGCATTTGCATCGTCAAGTTTCTTATTGGTATCAGCTAATTGGTTGTTTAAGTCACTGTTAGCTTTACTTAAATCATCAACTTTCTTATTAGCAGCAGCCACATCATCAGATAACTTATCATTAGCATCTGTTAAATTATCAACTTTACTGTTTGCTTCGTCCAATTTAGCATTAGTATCATTTAATTCTTTGGTTAAATTATTGTTTGCCTGTGTTAGATCATTAATGTCTTCCTGTGCTTTGGTTAAATTATCTGCTAATTCTTTGTTAGTACTGTTTAAGTCAACTATTTTTTGGTTAGCTTCATCCAGTTTGTTATTAGTTTCGTTGAGTTTATCATTTAATTGTGTGTTATTTTGGACAAGTTCATTAATTTTATCATTAGCAGCTGAAAGATTACCTGCTAACTCAGTGTTATTCTGAGTAAGCTCATCAATCTTAGCATTAGCATCAGTAAGATTACCAGCCAATTCAGTTATGTTCTGATTAGCTTGACCTAACTTCTCATTTAAAGCTGTGTTATTCTGAGTAAGCTCCCCAATCTTATTATTAGCAGCTGAAAGATTACCTGCTAACTCAGTGTTATTCTGTGTGAGTTCATCAATCTTAGCATTAGCAGCTGAAAGATTACCAGCCAATTCAGTTATGTTCTGATTAGCTTGACCTAACTTCTCATTTAAAGCTGTGTTATTCTGAGTAAGCTCCCCAATCTTATTATTAGCAGCTGAAAGATTACCTGCTAACTCAGTGTTATTCTGTGTGAGTTCATCAATCTTAGCATTAGCAGCTGAAAGATTACCAGCCAATTCAGTTATGTTCTGATTAGCTTGATCTAATTTATCATTTAAAGCTGTGTTATTCTGAGTAAGCTCCTCAATCTTATTATTAGCAGCTGTAAGATTATCTGCTAACTCAGTGTTATTCTGTGTGAGTTCTGCTATTTTTTCTTCTGCTTTAGAAATGTTGTTGTTTAAGTCTGTGATGTTATTGTTTAATTCTTTTATTGTGTCGTTTAATTCTTCGATTGTTTTGTTTGGATCTTCTATTACTGTTAAGATTATTTCTGTTTCTGCTGGTTGGTATGCTTTGTTTCCATCAAATTTAGCTGTTATGTTGTATTCGCCTGGTTTTAATGTAGTGTCTTTGAATACTTTACCTGATTTTACTTTAGTATTTGGTAAATCATCTGAAGTTAATAATATTTCTAGTGATTCTATTTCATTTCCTTTTTCATCAAGAACTGATAATTCTATAGCTACTTTACCTTCAACATCATTAAGTATATCATAATTTATGGATACGGATATAGGTCTATTATCTTCAATTGTTGTTCCATAATATGCTGTGTTAAGTACTGCGGAATTACCCATTCCCATTGGTGAAACTAGGTAGTTATCAACAATTGTACTTCTCATTGTTACATTAACTGCGGGGATTGCTTCATTAGGAGCTTCAACTGTTATGTTGTTAAATTTTATTTCATTGTAGTTTGCTGAATGCAATTGTTGACTAGATTGTTGTACTTTTACTCCGGTTGTATCAAATTTAATTGCATCTCCTACACCTGCAGGAGTTTCCATTGTAGCAGTCACTTCAATATTGTTGTATGAAATGTCACCATATGAAGCATCGGCCATACCAATTCCTACACCATTATCTGCATTAATTGTAATATTGTTATATGTAACTTTATTATATTCACCCACGAAAATTTGAATACCTTGAGCATTTTTAGATTCTGCATTTATTACATTGTTAGTGATAATATTACTATCTGCAAGATATATTTCATAAGTGTCATAGTCCATTGCTCCATTGTTTAATATACCATAAGCAAATTCGTTACCTTTTACTGTTATGTTATTGTTACTTACGGTTGAACTAGCACATGATCCTAATTGAATACCATTTGCATATGTTTCACCAGTTGTTTTAATTGTATTGTTATCAATTATTGCTTCTTCAATAGAGTTTATAATTATACCATAAACGTAAACATCACCTGTTGTTGTGATTTCATTGTTAATTATTTGAATATCACTACCCAGATTTTCTGTATCTCCAGTTACATATACACCATAGATAGTTCCATATGTTGTTACCGGTTTATCATTTTTAGTTGTTGTTATACTGTTTGAGTCGATGATTATTGCTTTACTGTTGTTTGCACTGATTGCAGCGGTATAAATAATGCTTACATCACTCATACTGTCTCCTGCATATACAATGTCTTCCTCTGGACCTACAACATTAATAGTGTTGTTTCTTATAATATTATTTTCTCCACGATTTACGTTAATAGCACGGGTTAATTGTTTTTCATCATTGTTAGTTATTGTTAGTTTATTGTTTTCTATAGTTACGTTTTCTGTGTTTTCGAGTGTGATTAATGCATCTGTGTAGTCTGTTGCTTCCATTTTAATGTCTTTGATTAGTGTACCATATGCTTTTTCTGTTACTGTTATTGTACAATTGTTTAGTATTGCTTGTTCTTCTGCTGTGGTTAAGTTTAATGGTATTGTTATTACCATGTCACGATTATTGAATTCTCCTTCAAATCTTAGTTCACTGTTTGGCACTACTATGTCTGTTTTTACTGTTCCATCTTCTTCGTTGAAGTAGTATGTCCAGTTTCCATCATTTAATGTGATGACTAATGGTTCTGGCATTGTTGCTTCGCCATTGTATACTGCTTCTGTGTTAGGGTATGTTG
Organism: Methanosphaera sp. ISO3-F5; assembly: GCF_034480035.2. NCBI lineage: Archaea > Methanobacteriati > Methanobacteriota > Methanobacteria > Methanobacteriales > Methanobacteriaceae > Methanosphaera > Methanosphaera sp. ISO3-F5. The sequence goes on along the minus strand of NZ_CP118753.2, from coordinate 1,745,657 downwards.
CAGTTATTGTGAATGGACTGTTTGTTACTTTCATTTTTGTTGTTGCTTGTCCATCTTTCATCTCTACTGTTGTTTCTGTGATTTCTCCACCTTTTGCTGTGAATGTTACTTCTCCATAATCAGGAAGTGTTCCTTCCAGAGTAGTTATTGTTGTTCCATCAGTTACTTGGTTGAGTGTTGTTTTTACGTTTATTTCATCATTATAGTTTATGTTTTCTTCTGGGTCGACAGTGATGTTAAGTATTACCCAGTTATCTACTGTGATTTCATCTGCACCAGATTTAGAAGCATATCTTCCTTCAGGATTATTTGTTCCCCAATAATTACCATTTGCCATTACTTCTACATCACTTGCTTTGTTGTAAATAGCACTGGCTTGTGTAACGTTTGATATGATTATTGAGTTTTTAATGTTGAGGTTACCTTTTTCATTTGCTATTGCTGTTCCTTCCCCAACAGTTATAGTTCCACTCCATGATTCACTGTATTTTGCAGTGTTGTTTACAAATATACAGCTATCTATTTCTAAATTACCATCTTCAGATAATATTGCTCCACCCTCATTGGATGATCCTTGTGAATTAAATATGAATGTTGAATTTTTAATGGTTGTGTCATTATGTGTGTTTACTGCTGCTCCTCTTCCACTTGATGCATAATTATTTTCAAATAATGTGTTTTCTATAGTTAATGGTGAGTTACTGTAAGTAATATAAGCACCATAAGCGCTTGATGGTAATGTATTTGATTGACTACGTATTACTGCTATGTTAACCCTGTTGTTTGTGAATTTAGAATTATTTATATCTAATTTTCCACCGTTTGCTATTAAAGCATTCCAACTTGCGCTATATCCTTCATATAAATTATTGTTATCAAAGGTAGATTCATCTATTGTTACTGTTGCATTAACATTGTTTATGAAAGAACCTGAACAATTAGTCACAGTACAATTTTTTAAATTTACTGAATTGTCAGTGAATACAAATATGAAACTTCCATAAGCTGATGAAGAATAGTTCGGTGCTCTATTATTTTCAAATGTTACATTTTCAAATGTTACATCAGTACCAGTACCAGTAATATTTGCTATTCTACCTTCACTATTAGAAATAGATACCCTAGGATTGCCTACATTAGTGATTATAGCATTTTTAATTGTTACTTTTGCACTATTATTAATGTCAAATACTTTACCCGTTTTTGCATTGATTGTGTTACCTTTGAAGTCTATGGTAATTGGTTTACTGATTACGATACTATCTTCAGCAGAACTTCTGAAAACAGGACCATCAACTGTTATACTATCACTTGTTGCTTCTTCTAATGCTTTTGTTATATTAGCATATTTTAATAATCCAATATCTTTTATGGTTAATGATGTTTCCGGAACTGTTAAATCACTTAGTATCCTTGAATCATCATACTCAATTGATATCGGATAAACTCCAGGATCCATACTTGCATCAAAGGATACTGTAATTGAACCATTTGCCATTGTATGTGGAACTGTTTCATCATTAATTTTTACAATAAATGGTGAAGATTTAAAGTCAATACTATTACCATTGTCATCAGTAAGATTCCATGTTAAGGATACAGAAGATTCCTGATCAACAGTTACATTTTCTCCAGTAAGTTTTAATGTTGAATTAATTTTACCATTATTAACGTAAACATTTGCACTATTTGAAATAATGTTTTCCATAGTATTATCTTCTAAGTACAATTGAGTATTTGCTGCATTTAACCAGATAGCTCCCCCATTATAGCTTGCACTTATTTGTTTGAGGTTTTTGAATGTTGAACTTTTAACTGTTGTGTTACCTGATATATACATTGCAGCTCCACGAGTATTAGAAGTGATATTTTCAAATAAACAATTTTCTATTAATGCATTTTGATTAACATTATTCAGGTATAAAGCTCCACCATAATTAATTCCATTTCCTTCACTTGCTCCAGCATTTGTGAAATTAGAATTAGTAAGAGTTAAATTACTATTACTTGTTCTCATATAAATAGCAGCATTTGCAGTATTGAAATTTGTAAAAAGTGAATTATCCACTTTAATTGAAACTCCAGGATTATAAGCATATATTATAGCACCATTAGTAGAATATCCTGTGAATAAAGAATCTTTTACATCAAGTTTAGAGTTTGAAGCCATATTAATTGGATATCCATAAGTCCTTTCATCCCACTGCTTAATATAAGAAAATGTAACATTCTCTAATACAAGATTTCCCTTATTATATAAATCCGAGAAATAAACCTGAGGATAACCTGTTGAAGGACTATATTCTGAATATATTATTGTATTTTTCAAAGTAAAAGTGATTCCAGTATCAATTATAAAAATACCATTGGATGCTGTGATACTATGTCCATTTCCATCAATTATTTTGTCTTCTGTTATAGTAATATTAGTTTCATCTTGGCCTTGTACATAATCTTTTGTGAGTGTAACCTCACTACCAGTGATATCTGTTGCAAGGTCTGCGAATGTGCCTTCGCCTTCTGTTTTTACATTATTTTGCGTGTTTTTGTTTATTTCTTTATTACTCACGGTTGTTGTTGGGATGCTATTATCACTAACAGTATCTGCTGCTTGTGATACAGCTTCCTGTGCATTGCTTGTTGTGTCAGTTGCGTTGTTGTCTATTGTGGCTGCTGTGGCAGCTGACACTCCGAGTAATGTCACGAATATTAATGTAAGTAATAAAAATGTTTTTGTGTTATGTTTAAACATTTTCGTATTGCCTTCTACGGTTTTATTTGTCTTTTCAAATTTGTTTGATTTTTATTTTTTATTATTTGAAAAGATATTATATATTTTTATTTTTCAAATAAATATATTTTTTATAAATTTTATATTATTATTATAATTAAAGAATTATGATTTTTTATTTTTTGTATTAATAAATTATTTTTTTGATAAATTCTCTTATTACAAAATTTTTGATTATATCTATTTTTAAAAGTTATTACGATTGTTTTTAGATTAAATGAGCGTATAAAACATTACATCATGTTAAAAAAAAAAGTATATATAAATGGTTGAAAAATTTTCTAACCATTAATGGAGAGGATGATTTTTATTGAACTTCATTATCGTGTTTTGTTTTATTGTATAAATTGTATCATACATTACTGGATATGAAAAGGTTAATTTGTATGCTCTTTTAATTATTTAGTATTATGATTTGCCTTTTTTTATTAATCCCTATTACACCATTAAAAGGATGTTTGTTTGATCAATTTATGTCTTGAAATTTTTTACCATTGGAGCATTAACTTTTTCCAATGTTATTACAAGTCCTGTTTTGTAATAGGGAATGATGTTTTATCTGTTACCTTGTTGTAGGATATTGTTCAGCTTTTTTTATTGTTTTCACGATTGCATGTTTTTTATTGAATGAATGTTATACGTAATGATTCGTTATTAAAGATTAATTCTGTGTATATTGTTAAGTTACTCATTTTAAGATACATTTTCCATATCCCATTACATAATGATATATAGATGGTTTAAATGTTTATGCAAAGTTTAGAAGTGTTGTCTTTGTGTATTTAGTGTATTTTACATTACCAGGAAAAGTTAATGTAAATTTGATTTGTTTCTGTTTAACATTTGCTGTATAAGTGAATATTCCTTTATTATCTGTTTTTATTGTTTTTGTTTTTCCATTTATGCTGATTTTTATGTTGGAGTTTTTAAGAGGATTATTGTTGACATCACTTAGTTTTCCTTTTATTGTTGTCTTGTAATTTTTGTTTTGTAATGTGTTTAATGTTGCTCTTATATTCTGCTTGTTTGTTGTGAAAGTAGACCTAATTGTTGTTTTGTTGTAATATGTGTTTCCATTGAAGCTTACTGTTATATTGTTTTTTCCGACGTTTGCTGTTTTTATGGTTAATTTATATTTGCCGTTTACATCGGTTTTAGCTGTGTATGCTTTGTTGTTGATTTTTATTGTGACTTGTGTATTTTTTATTTTTCTGTTGTTTTTATCTGTGAGTGTTCCTGTAATAATTGTATTGTCTCCATATTTTACGGGTGTTATTTCGTTGATGTTTATTGTCACATCTTGTTTTGTTACTTTGAATGTTGTTTTGCTTGTTACCTGTTTATAATTTTTGTTTCCAGGGTATGATATTGTTATGTTGTTTGTTCCTGTTTTGTTTGTCTGTGTTGTGTATGTGAATGTTCCGTTTAGTCCTGTTTTTATTTTTATTGTTTGGCCGTTGATGTTTATTCGTAGTACTGTGTTTATTAGTCCTTTATTGTTGTCGTCACTGAATCTTCCTGTGATTGTTGTATTATCTCCATATTTTACTTGTTTGATGTTGTCTAATTTTATGTTTAATCCCATTTTTTCTATTTGGAATGTTGTTTTTGTGGTTGATGAATTGTATTTATCTGTTTTTTCGTATTGTATTGTAATATTGTTTGTTCCTATTATT